>JBEDGK010000275.1:0-2740 GCA_041174665.1 Pseudomonadota bacterium | reverse complement strand
GCGACACACTGCCCCCGCTGACATTACCCCCGGTGGATCGCACCATGCTGGCCTTGTTTGCCGGTGCCTCGGGCGACCACAATCCGATTCACATCGATATCGACTTCGCGCGCAAGGCCGGCATGCCGGACGTGTTCGCGCACGGCATGCTGAGCATGGCCTGGCTCGGCCGGCTGCTGACGCAATGGGTACCGCAACAGCAGATTCGGCACTTCGGCGTGCGCTTTCTGGGCATCACCCAAATCGGCCACATCATCACCTGTAGCGGCCAGATCAAGGAACACTGCAGCTACGAGGGCCAGCCTTGTCTGCGGGTTGACATTCAGACCACCAACCAATACGGCGAAGCCCGCATCGCCGGCGAGGCAATCATTGCGATTGATTCAGGAGACAAAGCATGACGGGCACACTCGAAGGCAAGGTAGCGCTCGTGACCGGATCGGGTCGCGGCATCGGTCGCGCCATTGCCCACAAATTTGCCGCGCAAGGTGCTCGGGTGGTCGTCAATGATCTCGATGCCGAACCGGCACAACAAGTCGTGGATGAAATCCGCGCGACTGGCGGCGAGGCCACCGCTTGCAGCGGCAGCGTCTCCACCGCCGACTTTGCAGATCGTTTCATCGGTACCGCCTTGCGCGAGTATCAGGGCATTGACATCATTGTCAATAACGCCGGCTACACTTGGGACAGCGTGATCCAGAAGATGACTGACGAGCAGTGGTACGCGATCATGGATGTGCACCTGACCGCACCGTTTCGCATCCTGCGAGCAGCGCAACCCGCAATCCGCGCACTGGTCAATGCCGAGCAGGCCGCAGGTGCCATGCGCTCGCGCCGCGTGGTGAATATTTCTTCCGTTGCCGGTGTCTTTGGCAATGCGGGCCAGACCAACTATGCGGTCGCCAAGGCCGGCATCGAAGGCATGACCAAGACACTGGCCAAGGAATGGGGACGCTACAACGTCACCGTCAACTGCGTCGCCTATGGCTACATCAAGACGCGCCTGACCGAGAGTGGTGCCAACGAGGGTGCGACGGCACATATCGATGGCCGCGACATTCGCGTAGGCGTCAATCCGGGGCTGAAGGCGGCCATGGAACAAGCGATTCCCCTCGGACGCGGCGGCACCCCCGATGAAGCGGCAGGTGCGGTCTATCTGTTCTGTCTGCCCGAGGCCGATTACATCAGCGGCCAGACACTGCTGTGCACGGGCGGCTTGACCAGCATCTGATGAGTCAGCCGAGTCAACCCAGGCCATCCGGTCTTTCGAACTCGCAGGCGGGCCCGCTGGCGGGTGTGCGCCTGATTGAATTCGTGGGACTCGGACCGGGTCCGTTTTGCGCGATGATGCTCTCCGATATGGGCGCTGAAGTGATTCGCCTGCACGCCAAAGGCAAGGCACCCACCTTCCCCATTTTGAACACGCGATTCGATGTGATGGCGCGTGGACGTCGCTCTCTGGCGATTGATCTCAAAAAGCCCGGCGCCGTCGAGACCGTGCTGAGCCTGATCGAAAAGGCAGACGGCCTGATCGAAGGTTTTCGGCCGGGCGTGATGGAGCGTCTTGGTTTGGCACCCGAGGTCTGCCACGTACGCAATCCCAAACTGATCTACGGCCGCATGACGGGCTGGGGCCAGCAAGGGCCGCTGGCGCAGGCGGCCGGTCATGATCTGAATTACGTGGCGCTCTCGGGTGCTTTGCATGCGATGGGATCCGATAACGAGCCGCCTCCGGTGCCGCTCAATCTTGTGGGCGACTTTGGCGGCGGCGGGTTGATGCTGGCCTTTGGCGTCGTGTGCGCGCTGCTGGAGGCAAAGAACACTGGCAAGGGTCAGGTAATTGACGCGGCCATGACCGATGGCGCCGCGCTGCTATCAGCGATGTTCTACGGCTTCAAGGCAGGTGGTTTGTGGAACAACACACGTCACGCGCATTTTCTCGACGGCGCTGCGCATTTCTATGACAACTACCGCTGTGCCGATGGCAAGTACGTGAGCGTGGGTGCCATCGAGCCGCAATTTTATGCGCTGCTACGCCAGAAGATCGGCGCCACCGACGCAGCATTCGATGCACAGAATGACAGCGCCGCCTGGCCAGCGCTGAAAGAAAAAACCGCAGCACTGTTTGCGCTCAAAACTCGAGATGAATGGTGCACCCTGCTCGAGGGCAGCGACGCCTGCTTTGCACCAGTGCTCGACTGGGATGAGGCGATCAATCACCCGCACAACCGTGCGCGCGAGACCTTCATTAACATTGATGGCGTCACCCAGCCCGCGCCGGCGCCGCGCTTTTCACGCACACCATCTGCGCCACCCCATCCGGTCGCCGCCGTGGGCGAGCACAGCGACGCTATCCTGCGCGACTGGGGGATTGATGAATCGACCATCACAACCCTGCGTGCCAGTGGCGTGATCTGATTCTTACCTCGGGAACTGAAACAGGAATTGAGGCAGAAACTGAAACGAGACCCACCATGACTGATCTTGTTCGTATCGTGCATCACACCAGCGGCGTTGCTGAAGTCATCCTCAATCGGCCCGACAAAATGAACGCACTGGCGCCGGTGATGTTTACCGCCTTGATCGATGCCGGCGAGTCACTGATCACCAATAACCGCGTGCGCGCGGTGGTGCTGCGTGGCGAGCTCAATCACTGGGGTGACGCCAGTGATGCCGATTTGCTGCTTGCTGAAGCCGACGAGCAAAGCCGCCTCATCGGTCGCACCGAGCAAATGGAAGC
>JBEDGK010000274.1:0-5761 GCA_041174665.1 Pseudomonadota bacterium | reverse complement strand
GCTGTCGCAGGAAGCCGTGACGGTGCTATTCGTTGAGCACGATATGGATATCGTTGGCCGCTACGCTGATCGGGTGATTGCTTTCTACAGTGGCCGAGTGATCGCTGATGACACGCCTGATGTCGCGCTGGCCTCTGCCGATGTGCAGCGCTATGTGACCGGCACTCTCGCGGACAGGAAAGAACATGCTTAAGATTGAAAACATCGACGTCTCGATCCAATCGGTTCAGGTACTGCGCGGGCTATCGCTTCAGATGAGCACAGGCAGCATGGTCGGCCTGATCGGCCGTAACGGCGCCGGCAAATCCACCACCCTGCGCTCCATCATGGGCCATCTGCCGCTCTCATCCGGCAGTATCCGCTTTGAAGGACAAGACCTTGCCGCACTGCCGCGGCATGCGCGCGCCGCGCTGGGTATTGGCTACATGCCCGAAGATCGTGGCCTCGTGCCCGAGCTGACCGTGGAAGAAAACATCCTCGTGCCATTGTGGGCGATGAAAATCGCCGACACTGCACCGAGACTGGAATTCGTTTATCACGTGCTACCTGAACTGAAAGAAATGCGCGACCGCCGCGCGTTGCTGCTCTCGGGCGGTCAGCAAAAGCTGGTAGCGCTCGCCCGCGCGCTGACTATAGGACAAAGGCTTTTGCTGCTGGATGAACCCTTCGAGGGTGTTGCCCCGGCCTTGTCGGCGCGGCTCTCCGAAGTGATCTCCGGTCTGCACGGTGGCTCGATCTCGGTGCTGATCGCGCAATCCGAGCTGAATCACTCGAAGAACCTGCTGGATGCCGAGGTCGTGATCGAGCGTGGTGCGAACGTCCCATCATAAAAGCAATAACCATCTTTCACCCACCATGATTGCCTGGAAAGACCATGTGACCTTGCCCGAGATGCGCATTGAAACGCATTTTGACGGCAGACAGTTCCCCTGCTTTGTGAATCGACCACCTTCGTTCTATGCGATGTGGGAAGACGCAGCAAGGCAGCGCCCAGATCATGAAGCAGTCAGCTTCAACGGCCAGCGCTGGACATACGCCCAAGCAGCCGCTGAAGTGGACCGCATCGCGCGCGGCTTCGCGGCGCGAGGGATCCGACAGGGCGACCGTGTCGTGATGTTCATCTCGAACCGCCCGGAGTTTGTGTTCGTGCTGTTCGCATTGCAAAAGCTGGGCGCAATCTCGGTACCCGTTGGCACTCGCGAGCAAGGGCCGGGGCTGGCATACATCGTCAACCAGTGCGGCGCGGTCGGTATCGTGTTCGATGAAAACCTTGCCGATCGCATTCCCGATGTAACCACCTCACCCGCCTTGCGCATGCGCGTCTGCACCGGTGCCGCCGTCAGTAATGGCGAAGCAATGTCAACGCTAGAGGGTAACGAGATCACAGTTACGAAGGTCGATGAAGAAGACTGCGCCTGCATCCTGTACACCTCAGGCACGACCGGCAATCCCAAGGGCGCCATGCTCACGCACCTGAACATCGCGCACTCGGTGATTCACTATGAAGTGACGATGAAGCTCGGTAAGGACGACCGCGGCGCGCTCGCAGTGCCGGCCAGCCATGTGACTGGCCTGATCGCGCTGATCGCCGAGATGGTACATGTGAAGGGCACGTTGATCATTATTGCGGAGTTCAAAGCAGCAGAGTTTGTGCCGCTGATCGCGAAAGAGCGCATCAGCTTCTCGCTGATGGTGCCGGCGATGTATCAGCTGTGTCTGCTGCAAGAGAGCTTCACGACACTCGATCTGTCCACCTGGCGCGTCGGTGGTTTTGGCGGCGCGCCGATGCCCGTGCCAACCGTACAAGCGCTGGCCATGGCCGTGCCGGGACTGACACTGGTCAATTGCTATGGCTCGACCGAGACGACCTCGCCTGCGACGGTAATGCCGCTCGGGCTGTCGGCAGTTCATAACGACAGTGTCGGCATCACCCTGCCCTGCGCAAGCATCCGCGTGATGACTGATGAGGGCAACGAAGTCGCGCCTGGTGAATCGGGCGAGCTGTGGATAGGCGGCGCCATGGTCGTGCCAGGCTACTGGGACAATCCCGAGGCGACGGCAAAAGGTTTTGCCGAGGGCTGCTGGCGCTCCGGTGATCTGGGCTCAAAGGATGAGCAAGGACTGGTACGCATCTTCGATCGCATCAAGGACATGATTAATCGTGGCGGTTTCAAGATTTACTCGGTCGAAGTCGAGAACACGCTGATGGCTTTGCCGGGTGTGGTCGAAGCCGCCGTGGTCGGCCATCCCTGCCCCGTGCTCGGCGAGCGCGTGCATGCTTACCTGTACGCGCCAAACGCGCCTGCAACAACGACCGACACCGAAGCCGTGCGCTCGCACTGCGCGGCGCGCCTTGCAGATTACAAAGTCCCCGAACAGGTGCACTTCACAGACAAACCCCTGCCCAGAAACGCGAACGGTAAAATAATGAAGCGTTCGCTGCGTCAGCCGGCATGACGGCGCTGGCGAGCGCTTGAGCAGCGCGGGTGGTCCGCGCTGTGTTTCATGTTAGCCCGCAGATGAAATTCCTGATCGCCCGCTTCAATCACGAAACCAATACCTTCTCTCCCGTCGCCACTTCCCTGGCGGATTTCGAGCCACGCTACGGCGAAGAAGCACTGAACGAGCAACGCGATGCACGCACCGCGATGGGAGCGTTCATACGGATCTGCGAAGCTCAGCCGGATACCACGCTGATCACGCCGGTCTCCGCAACCGCGAACCCCAGCGGCACTGTCGCTGCGGATGCCTACACTCATCTGGTCGATACCATTCTCGATGGCGTGCGTGAGCAACCGGATGCGATCCTGCTCGATCTGCATGGCGCACTCGTTGCAGAAAATGCTGCTGATGGCGAAGGCGAATTACTCAAAGCCATACGCGCAATCGCGCCCGACATACCGATTGCCGTCGCGCTCGACCTGCACGGCAATGTGACACCCGCGATGGTCGAGAACGCCGACATCATCGTCAGCTTCAAGACCTATCCGCATATTGATATGGCCGAGACGGGCGAGCATGCCGGACGCTTGATGATGGACTGGCTTGCCGGCAAGACTCGTCCGATCACGCGGTTCAAGCAGCTACCGTTACTCTCGCACACCCTACGCAGCAATACGAATGAAGGTGCAATGCAGCATGCGGTAGACGCCGCGCGTCGAGCAGAAAAGGAGCCTGGCGTACTGGCCGTCTCCGTCATGGCGGGATTCTCACTGGCCGACTTCGAACACGCGGGCATGTCAGTCATCGTGGTCACCGACAATGACAAGACATTGGCGGACGATGTCGCGAACGATATCGCTCAGCAGATCTGGCGAGAGCGCGATGGCTTTGTCTATCGCAGCGAACCGCTGACCGAATCGATCGCGAAAGCGAAAGCCCTGCATGCCGAGACGGGCAAGGGCCCGGTGCTGCTGCTTGACCACAGCGATAACGTGATGTCCGGCGGCACCTGCGACACCATGGATGTGCTGGAGGCGGCGCTCAAGGCGCACCTGACGCCCATCGTCGTCGGCCCGATCTGCGATCCACAGGCAGTGCAGCGGCTATGGAAAATGCGGCCAACTGATGTTGTCGGCACCGATATCGGTAATCACATCCCGCTCGCTCAGCAGGGCATCACGAAAAAAACGGTGCGCTTGACTGGTGTAGTGCGTGCAAAAAGTGATGGCGAATTCACGGTCAAGGGTCCCATCTATACCGGCGCCAAAGTCAGCATGGGTCGTACCGTGCTGTTCGATACCATCGATGCACTGATCGTCATCAGCGAGCGCCGGATGGAACCGTATGACATCGGCATCTTCGAATGCGTAGGGCTCGATCCTGCACGGTATGACTATCTGCTGCTGAAATCACGGATGTATGCGCGCCCCGTATTTGGTGCGCTGGCCAAGGCACTGGTGGAGTGCGATGCCGATCAGGGCGGGCCGACCAGCTCCAACTATGCGCTGTTCCCGTTCAAGAATATTCGTCGGCCTGTGTATCCACTGGATGAGAATGTGTAGTCCGGTAGATTTCAGGTGATTTAACTACTCTTGCGGATTAAAAGACTCTGGTTTCCGGCCTGCGCCGGAATGACCATGTTAACGCCAACAGGCTTTTAATCATCGTTTCTGCGCAAGCCGCGAGCGCAACTTTTCCGACTGTGCGGCCTACACCGGCAGAGCGCCCCGGCCCGCATACTGGGCCGCGCTACCCAGTGATTCTTCAATCCGCAGCAACTCATTCCACTTCGCCATCCGCTCGCTGCGCGCAAATGAACCCACCTTCAGCTGTCCCGCATTCCAGCCCACGGCAAGGTGGGAGATCATCACGTCCTCTGATTCTCCGGAGCGTGCAGAGACGATGGTTGAAAAACCGCAGGCCTTGGCTGCCTGCAGCGCTTCAAACGTCTCGCTGATTGTACCGGCCTGATTCGGCTTGATCAGCGCTGCGTTGCAAGCTTTGTTTGCGGAAGCCTCGCGCACACGTACCGCGTTGGTCACCAGATAATCGTCACCGATCACTTGCACTTTCGCGCCGGCGGCTTGCGTGAAGTTGATCATGCCTTCGGTGTCGTCTTCTGCCACCGGATCTTCAATCGAGAGAATAGGATATTTCGCTACCCAATCGAGCAGCAACGCGATCCATTCCTCACGCTGATACGGCCCGCCCTCAAGCCCAGGACGATAGATGCCGCCGCTGCCGAACTCAGACGCCGCAATGTCGAGCGAGATCATCACTTCGCCATTCCGGTAGCCCGCCTTCTCGATCGAGCGCGTGAGCATCTGCAGAGCTTCTTCATTGCTGGAAAAATCCGGCCACCAGCCGCCCTCGTCCGCCACACCGGCGCGCCGACCGCTGTCGGCCATCAGTTCACCGGCAGCACGATATACATCGGCGACCATCGCCAATGCCTGATCCATGCTGTGCGCCCCCACGGGCATTACCAGCAAGTCTTGTATATCGATACGACGTCCGGCGTGTGCGCCTCCGCCGAAGATTTGTATCTCGGGCAGCGGCAGCAAGACTGTCGTCTCACCCGCAAGATGCTTCCACAAAGGCAGTCGTCGCGCGTTGGCTGCTGCCTGCAGCACCGCCATCGAAGTAGCGATCAGCGCATTGCCCCCTAGACGCGATTTGTTGGGCGTGCCATCTAAAGCGATCAGTGCATCATCGATCGATCGCTGGTCCATTGCATCTTCCCCGGTCAGCGCCGCTGCGATCTCCCGGTTTACATTGGCGACAGCCTTTGCCACACCATAGCCCCCCTGCTCGTTGCCCCCGTCGCGTAGCTCGACGGCTTCATGTGTGCCGGTCGATGCGCCAGCGGGGGCAATGCCACGGCCCAGCGTTCCATCGTCAAGAATGATATCGACCTCCACAGTAGGGCGACCGCGCGAATCCCAGATACGGCGCGCATGCAGTTTGCGGATTTGAGTGCTCATGAGGATTTTGATGAAAATGAATGATCGAGGTTGGATTGCCAGTCATTGCGGATCGCTGCGAGTCGACTGACCGGCGAACGCACTCGTGCCAGCGCAAACTGTCGCTGCACATCTTTGCCGCGCTCGTCCAGGTATTCGAGTGGCGATTTGCCATCGACTCGGGCCAGCAGTATCGCCGCAAGCAGTCGTGCGACCCGCGCTTCCAGTGCAGCAGGTTCTTCCCAGTGCACGCCGGCCAGATAGGCATCGACAAAGGCATCGAAACAAGCCAGAAAATCTGCTGTTGAATCGGGCCGCCACAAACATTTGGCCAGCAGATGGCACAAGCAGAAAGC
>JBEDGK010000273.1:0-5049 GCA_041174665.1 Pseudomonadota bacterium | reverse complement strand
GGTGATGTTGTCGGAGCCAGCATGAACTCACCGGCTTGCGTAAACGACATGACCTCCCCGGCAGGTAACAAGTTCCGCTGCACCCAACGCCTCCATCAAATGACATCGGAAATCTTCTGCGGTGAGATCGGGAAGAGCCCGCGCGCGACAGGCTCTTCCGGGAGCGCTTACCAGATGCCCATGCCGTAGGGGTGCTGAATGACCATTTGCGGCGACATGATCTGTCTGAATGACGCGTACGGTTCCAGCGCGGCGACGCCGCCATAGGTCTGGGGCATCATTCGCGGCGGTTCACGATAGAGGCTGCGAAGTACCTGCAGCATCTGTGGCGACAGGGCCTGACTGCCGACCGTGGAGCCCATCATGGGTGCCGGATGAGCAGGGGCTAGGCCCACTGCTCTCAGCACATCGGGAAGACCAAATCCGGTACGCCGCTGATCGCCTACCATCACAGGCCGGCAGGACAGTTTGATGATCTGAAACAGGCGCTCGACACGCTCTGCGCTGCGCGGGCTGGTCCCCTGAAAGTCCGGATGATGCGCGAGCACCAGCGCGGCCAGTCCCGTGATGTGAGGGGCCGCCATCGATGTGCCATCCCAGGCTGCGAAGTTATTGTCCGGCACGCAGGAAGTGACCGCCACGCCGGGAGCGCAGACATCGACCTCTTGTCCGAAGCAACTGAAGCGCGCCGAGAAAAATCCGTTCGAGTCGACCTGGGGAGTCATCGTCTGCACGTGATAACTGTCTGCCGGGAATTCATTGAGCTTACCTATCGCGGCCACGGCCAGCACATGGGATGACGAAGCGGGGTATTGCACCGGACCGCCAGAATTACCCGCCGCAACAATACAGGCGATGCCAGCTTGCTTGGCGCGCAAGATTTGCTGTTCCAGTGCCTCTGAAGGCTCAGCGCCACCGAGACTGAGATTCACCACATCGATCTGTTTTTCAATGCAGTATTCGAGCGCATCGATCAGCTGACTGATCTGGCCGCCGGGGAACAGCTTGCAGGCATGGACTTCTGCGTCGGGCGCGAAGCCGCGTATTCCCCAGTCGGAGTCCATTCCTGCAATCACACCGGCGCAGTGGGAGCCATGCGATATCGTGTCCACGTTCCAGCCGCTGCTCAGAGTCTTGTTGATCACATCGTAGCCGCGCGTGATTTTTGACAAGTCCTGATGAGCGTTAGCCGCGCCAGAATCGACAATAGCCACGCGTATGCCTTGTCCCCGGTAGTGCGCAGGGAGTTGATCCAGGCGCATGGCTTTCTGGCCCCAAGTTAATTGCTGCTGAGCGGGGAAGTTCGCCAGTGAGGGCCAGTCAGAAAGTGCACGCAGCCCGATGACATTCATCTCGCTACTGCTGATGTCGGGCTGCTCCTGACTGAAGCTCCAGTAATCCGTACGCGGCTTGACATACAGCCTGCGAAGGCTTTGCGAAGTCTCGCCATACAAGGTGAGCTTCACCCTTCCCGTGCCATCCGTGGTGCCCATTGCCGGCAGCAGCGATCCGAACAGATAGACCTCTGCATCTTTGATGGGAGTGTTGTTAGCACCGAGCACAAGAAACTCGGCGACAAAAACCGACCCGGTCGTGGGCATATTGCAATTGACGAGCGTGGTCTGCGGATAATTCACATCAAGCAGCTGCAACGGCTGATCGCGCTCGACGATCAGCTGTCCCTGTGATTGCAGCGCCAGCGTGCTGGCTTTTTCATCGCTCATGCGCGCAATCAGCACGGCACCACCATCCTGCGCTCCGGCGGTCAGCGCGCCGACACCCGATCGTGGCCCGATTTTATCGATCACTTCGATATCCGGGCTGTCGCGAAGCGCCTGTTCAACCGCTGAAAACTGAAGCGGAGAAAGTCCCATCATCTGCATGCCAGGCACCCGGCGTGGCGCAATGACGAACTGTCCTTTTCGCTGCTTCACCGAGTGCTGCCTGCTTTCCTGCGGCGTGGCGGCAGTATCGGGTGTAACGGTTTGAGAGCCGCTCGTCGCGGACTCTGATTTTGAAGCCATGTTGATCCTTTCTGTCAATGAGCCGCGCAGCACATCGGCCCCGTGCTGCATTCTTTACGCGATGCCAAACATCGATAGCGGTTGATCAGGCTCGATCGTCAGATCGCCAGACTGCGTGAAACGTCGCTGCAATTCAGCCGCCTTGTCGTGCGCCATGTCGTACACCGCCGTATGCGGTGCTCCGATCGGCCCCAGGGTATCGATCAGCTTCAAGCCGGTATCCTGATAGCTGGACTGAATGAATTGGCTGAGCTTGCCCGTATCAACGGAACTGACGATGTAACGGCCTGAGCCCGGTCTGCCATCGATTGTGCGCATGGAGATTTCCAGTGAAATCGCCTGCCGCATGCGGCAGGCGTGAAGTTAGTAAACCGTCGCTCAGTGCAGTGTCTGCTGCCCGGTCGAGTAAGCTTGCTGACCGCTGCTCTGGTACGGCTGTTGCTGTTGCTGTTGCTGCGCAAGCTGCTGCAGCATCGCCTGCTGAAGCATGGCCTGTTGGAGCAAGGCTTGTTGCATCGGATCTATCTGGAACGGGAGCAGGCGACCCAGCTGTCCTGCAGCACTGCCTATCGTGCCACCCAGGCCCGACTGTCCGAAAATGCCACCGATCGCGCTACCCAGCGGTTGGCCGATTTGTCCGAGCAGGTTGCCGAAGAATCCCTGAGGCGCGAGCTGCTGCATCTGCTGTTGATACAGTTGTTGTGCATAGGCTTGCTGAAGCTGCTGCATTGGATCGATTTGGAAGGGCAGAAGCCTGCCGAGCTGTCCAGCGGCACTGCCGATTGAACCGCCTAGCCCGGATTGACCAAAGATACCCCCGATGGCACTGCCGAGCGGTTGACCGATATGTCCTAGCAGGTTGCCGAAGAATCCCTGAGGCGATAGCTGCGGCGATTGCTGCTGCTGCAGTTGCTGCGCATAAGCTTGCTGGAGTTGCTGGATCGGATCCGTCTGAAAGGGCAGAAGTCCGCCGCCAATGCCGCCCGCCACATGGCCGATTTGACTCCCCAGCCCGGCATTACCTAGCAGGCCACCGATGCCTTTACCGATCAGACCACCGATTGGCGCACCGATCATACTGCCGAAAAAGCCCTGCGGGGCCAGTTGTTGTCCACCATAGCCGCCCCACTGCTGAATGCCATTCATAGTCGCTCCTCTTGTCTCGAAATGAAAAGAATGAACTCACAGCAGCTCCTTGCCGAGAGTCCACGGAGATGCGCGCACAGCGCATCACCCGGAGCGTATGGTGGTCATGAGTGAGAGCAGAATGCAAACCAATCGAACGAGCGGTTGAGAGTCCTCAAGCTCGATCAGTCGTTTTGGACGCAGATCAAATTCGCCGCTGACATTGTTTAACAGGACGAAAAAAAACCGTGCATGCCGGTGGCGATGCACGGTTGGAAGCGCGTACTACAAACGTTTTACTTCACCAACAAGGTAAACGGGTGCACATAGGCTTGCAGCGTCACCAGCAGACCCACAAGGGTAGCCAGTGCGATCGAATGGAAGAAGACGTAACGCAGGATCTCACCCTCGTGGCCATACCATTTGGTCGCGGTCGAGGCAACGACGATGGATTGCGCATCAATCATTTTGCCCATCACACCGCCCGAGGAGTTGGCGGCTGCCATCAGCACCGGGCTCAGGCCCAGTTGCTCGGCCGAGGTCCGCTGCAAACCGCCGAACAACACGTTCGACGCGGTGTCGGAGCCCGTCAGTGCGACACCGAGCCAACCGAGCAAGGTGCCAAAGAAGGGATACAGCACGCCCGTGTTGGCGAAAGCCAGACCCAGTGTGGAATCCACGCCTGAGTAACGGGTTGAGAAACCCAGCGCGAGCATCGCAGCGATGGTTAGAAGCGAATAGCGCAGCAGCTTGACCGTGTCCCAATACACAGCCAGCATCTCGCGCACACGGTAGCCCATCAGGAAAGCCGAGATCACGGAAGCAATGAAAATGCCCGTGCCGGTGGCCGACAGCCAGTTGAGCTTGAAGATCGCTTCTTCAATCTTCGGCGTCGCAGCGACGGGCGGCATCTTTTGCACCAGCATGTGCAGGTTGGCCCACTCGATCTTGATCAGCGAGAGGCTGTCGAGATACTTCTTCCACTCCGGGATCCCCCAGAGCAGCACGATGATGGACAGGATCAGCCAAGGTGTCCATGCATCCATGACTTCTTTACGTGTGTAGTTGTGGCCGACGGCGGCAGGTGGCGCTTCGGCATCGCCAGCCTCGACCTTGCCAGACGGGGAGGTCCAGATTTCCTTCGGCTGCCAGAAGCGAAGGAAGACGGTCAGGCACACCATAGAGCAGACTGCAGCGCCGACATCGACCAGCCATGGTCCATGGAAATTCGAGATCAGGTACTGCGGCACAGCGAAGGCCATACCTGCGACAAAAATCGCGGGCGCGATTGCCATCATGCCGCGCAAGCCGCAGAAGGCCCAGACCAGCCAGAACGGAACGATCAGTGAGAACAGCGGCAGCTGACGGCCAACCATCCCAGAGAGCTCGAGCATGTCGAGACCGGTGACTGCAGCAAGTGCAATGATCGGCGTGCCAAGCGCGCCGTACGCGACAGGCGCCGTGTTCGCAATCAGCGACAGGCCCGAGGCGGCCAGCGGTGCGAAGCCCAGTCCAATCAGCATGGCGCCCGTGACAGCTACCGGGGTACCGAAGCCACCGGCGCCCTCAAAAAATGCACCAAAAGAAAATGCAATCAGCAAGAGTTGCAGCCGGCGGTCGCCGGTGATACCCGCGATGCTTTCGCGAAGAACCGTGAACTGGCCCTTGCGATCGGTGAGCTGATACAGAAAGATCACGTTCAAAATGATCCAGCCGATCGGAAACAGTCCATAGGCCGCCCCATACAGCGCCGACGAAACAGCGATGTTCGCCGGCATGGTGAAGCCCCAGATCGCCACGACCAGCGCAGCCACCAAGCCCATCAATGCGGCGATGTGCGCCTTGATATGAAAGAATGCCAGTGCGGCCAGCATGACCACCACGGGAATCGCTGCTGCCA
>JBEDGK010000272.1:0-6319 GCA_041174665.1 Pseudomonadota bacterium | reverse complement strand
ACAAAGCGCAACGTACCCAATCAGTTTATGTAAATCAAAATGCCTTGGTCACCAACAGCAGCGTACGCGGATCGTGTTTCGGATCCGTACTTTGAATCGTGCGTCTCGCATCGGCAATCAGCATCTCGACACTCAGACCGGTGCTGTTACGGTAGCGGAATCCTGCTCCCAAGGAGCGCAACCACCGGACAGATCCATCTCCTGTGACAAAGCTGGCCTCGGCATAATCGGTAAACACATAGAGCTGCACGCTGCCCTCGGTGAGCGCCTGCCACTGACCGGGATAAAAATCTCTTCTCAGCTCCAGCAAGGTGCCGAAACCTTTGTCGCCTACCACAGCACCTGTGTCATACGCGCGACCGATGCCCATCCCACCAAAAAAAACCTGTTCCCCAGCAAGCAGTTTGTCGTCGGTTAGCTGTCCCTGCGCCACCGCCAGTACGCTGAACTGATGTGGAAGATTCTGCAGGCGGCTAGCATTAAGTCTGAGCTTATTGAAACTGGCGTTGAAGCCCGCAACCGAAGGATTGGGCGTGGATTCACGATTCGCACCGAGGGTGACGAGTCCCTGTGCGAGGTTCACGCCGAACTCGGTATTACCATTCCAACGCTCATTGTCGACGACCGAGAGCCCCATATCGAGCACGGTAGAACGGTCCTGGGTCAGCTCATTGCCAAGCAGGGTCGTGCGGCTATAGTTCAAGCTCAAGCCACCATCAAAAAACGTGGACATTCCCCGACTGCGAGTGATCGCGTAGCGCACCCGCGGGCTGAATGAAGCTGAATTACTTTCAATATCCAAGGCCCTCAAACTGGCACCGGGTTTGGCATTCGCCAACAAACCTCCGACACTCACCACCAGCCCCTGGGTACCAACGGGCGCTGCATAACGGGCGGTAAAAGCTTTGAGCCGTTCGGTGTTGCCGGACGTGTTGACGCCAAGCGACAGCTGTCCAGGATGAGATTCGAAGGGATTGTTGATGGTCATGGAGACCAGAGAGCTGATTTCTCCCATGGTCTTCGATGCGGTGTTGTTGACACCCACCACAAAGCTTTTCTTGGGCAGTTCCGAAAGGCTGACCACCAGCTCCGAGGCACCGAGCTGGCCACCCTGACGCAGCACCCCGCTACCGCGTACACCGGGCATATCATTGAGCACCAGCAGCGCACGCTCCAGGCTGGGAAGATCGATCGGTTGCTTGTTGATCAGGGGCGCCAGCATGTTCTCAATTAGCTGACGCGCTGCCTCTGTGCCACCTTCGGCATAGACATTATCGATGAAGCCTTCGACCACCCGAAGGCGGAATACGCCATCTTTGACCTGCTGCGGCGGGATGAATACCCGCACCAGAAAAAAACCCTCTTTACGATAGCGCTCTTCGAGCTTATCAGCCGCTTCTCGAATGGCGCTCAGGGTAGTCGCCTTGCCGATCAGCGGCTCAAAAAAAAGCTTGATGATCGGGGGTTGGTATTGCTTCACACCCTCAACGATGAATTCCTTGACATCGAAACTCAACTCGTCCACCGCTTTAGGTACGGCAGATTTTTCCGGTGACTCGATGCGCAGATCGAAATTTGGTACGGACGGCAGCGGCAGTGGTGCCGGGCGCAACCGGGAAGTATCGGCATCCGGTGGAATAACTGGTGCTTGAGCGAGCGCTTCCATTGGTGCGAGCAGCCGGCAGCACGCGATGATTGCCACCAAGATGGCGATTTGTTGTGTCCATCGCTGGGATCGCATCAGATCAGGATAGGCGGTATTCATTATTTTTCTTCCATGATGATCAGAGAATTCAGCAAGCCATCACGAACACGCTGCGCGTGAAACTGTGCCAGCGGCTCGTCTGGATGATGCTCGACTAGCGCGAGGAAGGCTTGTCGAATGGACTCGGCATCGCCGCCCAGAAAGCGCTGGTAGGCGTTTTGGTAGTCACGAGTAAATGGGGCAGATCGCTTTGCCTCGGAGACCGGAGTGTACAACGTGGTAGCCTGTTGCTTCCCTTTGAGCACGACATCCCCTATTGGCTGAAATGCGAGCTCGCTGCTGCAAGCTTCCTTCACCGCTTGGGTGCAACAGATGCGTGTACCAAAATATTTGTTGACACTCTCAGTACGTGCCGCAGTATTCACGGTGTCTCCCAAGGCCGTAAAATCCATGCGCGTATGCGACCCGAAATTCCCCACCGTGGCCTCACCAGTATGAATGCCGATGCGTGTCACACCAAAGTTGATACCCGCCACACGTTGCTGAGCACGGAAATGCTCACAATAGGCGTCGAGTGCCAGCGCACACCGTACAGCTCGCTCGACATGATCAGCTTGCGGTACCGGAGCATTGAATGCCACCATGATCGCGTCGCCAATGAATTTGTCGATCGTCCCCTCATGCTGAAAAATAATCTCGCAGGCACCATCGAGATACGTATTCAACACATCCGAGAGCACATCCGAGTCGAGCTCTTCAGACATCGTCGTGAATCCAGCCACATCGGTAAACATTAAGGTGATCGACTGCCGGTGTCCTTTGACGATCAATGTGTCCGGGTTGTCGGCCAGTTGATTCACCACCGCAGGCGACACATAGCGAGAGAAAGCCCCCTGAATGAACTGTCTTTGCTTACGCTCTGCCCTTCCGATCAGCATATCCATCAGCCAGAGCGAGAGCGCCAGCGAGAGAGTCGGCGCAACCAGTGGCAGCAGAGGCAACCCCCACTGAAAGCCTAGAAATGCCCCCGCCCACAGCAACAGCACCAGACCCATGCCTGCGCCCACGGTAAACAGTACACCCCGATGCATCAAGCCGATACCGGTACCTGCCAGCGCCAGCAACACACACATGAGTGCCGTGGATTGCAACGTGATCTGATGGGGTGCTCGGTGCTCGATCAACTGTGATATCGCATGTGACTGAATCAGGATGCCGGGCATCATTCCGAGATCACCATCATCCACAATCGCCAGCGGCGTACGATGTCTGTCGGTGATGGACAGGATGGCGCCAATCAGTACGATTTTCCCTTCGAACCACTCCTTAGGCATCACCGGTATCGCGTGCGCCGGAAAGATCGGAAATGGACTCGCGCCGTCACTTGGCGCTGGGCGCCATGCAATGGGTATCCAATCGGCCGAGGTCTTCACGCCGGCAAGCTCTGCAGCCACTCGAGGAAAGCTCTTGGGCATGCCGGTCACTGTCTCACCGGGGAATATCCATCGAACTGCGCCATCGAAAGGGTCGGTGGCCAGATTAGCCGCTGCGCGCTGCGTAGCAGGCAAAAAAGCATTCAGGTAGTCCAGCTGATCTTCATCGACGATCGAGGGCGTCACCGTGTAGCTCACAAACACCGGCATCGTCAGGGACTGCAGCGTTTTTTTCAGCAGCAGGTCCTTGTCTTCTTCGGTCGGCGAATCGAACAACACGTCAATGCCGACCGCTTTGGCACCCTTGTCCTGCAAGTTCTTCAGCAACGTCGCCAGAAATGCCCTATCGACCGGTGAACGGTAAGGAAAAAGCTTCAGCGTCTCTTCGGTAATGGCAGCCACCACAATCTCTTTTGATTGCGGCATCGGCGGCTGCAGCGCAGCAATACGGATATCCGCAGCAGCGTTCTCGAGATTTTTCAGCAACGATAGTTGTGTCGTCATCAGGGCACCCATCACCGCAGCACATGCGGCGGTCGCCATAACGAGCCAGCGCTGAGTGCCGGTGATGGTGATCTGCATTATCGAGACGGCCCATCAGACCCAGCAGCAGCCAATGCACGGAGCAAGGCATCGGCCTGCTGCACGCAGCCTCGCTCAAGCATCCATGCGGCACGCACGACATCACTGTCCAGTGTCGAAGGCACCACCGAAAAACTCAGGGCGAATTCCTGCTGCCCGATGTTGACCAGCAGCGTGGTCAGGCCCTCGAATTTGGACAAGTCGGGAAACACCATTCTGTCCTGCCCCGTCTGCCAGACAAAGTCAGCGCGCCATGAGCGATCCGCCGGGAATACCACAAAGGGCTCCTCGACCTGTACGTCTGGCCGCCAGAATACGGGGGGGCGACCCTCGGTCAGGCAGCGTGGTCCGGCGCGCGTGATGTCGATCGCCTCAGAATCGGGCGTCTTTACATTAGCGGTGCCGGAGCGCACCACACCCACGCTCTTGACCCGCGCCTCACGGCTGGCGAGCAACGCGCTAAGCGCTTGTTTCGAGTCCGAAGCAGCACCGGATGAAGTGGCAAGCGCGCCCGTGTACGGGCCGCGCAAAGTGATGGTCTTGCCATCAGCGCCAATCAGCGAAAGACGCTCACCTTCTTTGAGCGTGACATTTGTGCCGAGGGCGAGTTTGTCACCAGGCTTGTGGGCGACGCCGCGTGCATCCATCACCACAAATTGCGCCACCGCCGGTGACATCGTCAGCCATGCCAGGCTGCTCAGCACCAGCATACGCAGCAATGGATAGCCTATAAAAGCCAGTCGATGTGGTGTCATGATCACTACCTCACTGCCTAACCGATACGCCGCGCGGGAGTGGCAGTTCGGCATCCGACTGCCCATCACCCACCACCACAAACGCCGCCCAATAAAATGGATGCGCGGTGGCTTCCTTGCTGATCAGCGCCAGCTGTGCCTTGCGCAGCGCATGGGCTGGCCCTTCGGAGAATGTGGGTCCGAGTGACTCGAACATGGAAGACATCAGCGCTGCCGTGGCCCGCGAAGGCACTTGCCAGTGACTGACCACCAGTCGTCGCGCTCCCGCATGAAAAAACGACTCCGCCAGACCCGAGAGCGCATCACCACCGAAGCGGCTGCCGCTGCCCGCCGTGTTACATGCCGACAGCACCACGAGATCGGCGTTCAAGCGAAGCGAGGCGATCTCACTGGTCTCGAGCAAACCATCGTTGCTGCGTTCGGTCGCATTGGCGGGTGGTGTCAGGACCAGCCCAGGCTCAGCCTGACATTTCAACTCCCCCGGCAGCAGGCCGTGCGTCGCGAAGTACAGCACCCGGTAATCTTCCAGCTTCTCATCACGCAGCCGCGACTCGGTCGCCTCATCACCCAGATAAAGCCGCGTCTCGCCGCCACCGGCCAGCACGCGCTGCACGATTTTTAATTCATCGGCTGTGTCCGGCAAAGGTGCGAGTGCGCGCAGCAAATCGCCCGAGGCCGGACCTTCCTGACGGCAGCTGCTCGCCAGTGCGGACAAGGAACTGCCCGCCGAGCGCGCCGATGCATTACCCTGCCCCGTCAACGAAGGATTACCAAACGCCAGCAGCGTGCGCGCCGGCTGCACAGCCGAGGCACTGCTGCGCTGAAGATAGAACGCCCGAAGCGAAGGCGCGTGCGAGATCGACAGTCGGCGAGCCAGCCAATCTGCGCCGCTGTAACGGCCTGCGGCGGGAGTGTTTTCGATCAGCACTGAAAAAGGGAGGCTTGCCAACGGCCCGGACGGAACCACCACCAAGTGCTTCAAGTCGCGCAGCTTGTCGCGTATGCCGCCAAACAGCTTCTCATACAGACGGTGCGCCAGTCCAAGATCAAAATCGGGCAAGGCACCCGCTTGCGCATCGACCGCACGCCTGAGCGTGGCGACGGCCTCGGCCAGCGACTCGCTGCCCTCGTTGATACGACCGATCCAGATGCCGTCTCGCCTGACCAGCTGCACGAAGGAAGTATCACGACCCACCAGAAACGAGACGATACCCTCAGTCACCCCGAGACGCTCACGCAGCGCCACCGTGTTAAGTGGTGCAGGAGACGACAGCTTGACGTACTCAGGGAAACGCGTGGTCAGCATCTGCTGCAATTGCTCAATGTCTTTTTCAGCACTACGCTTTTTATCGATCAGCTGATCTTCCACCAGCTTGCTGCGCTGAGCGTCAGGCAAGGAGCTCTCGTACGACAGCTCGATGTTGGCAGCATCACGCGAGCGCTCGGCGGACTGCAGGCGATCCACCAATTTGGCAAGCTCCGGATCAGTGATCGTCAGACGCGCCGAGGCACGCGCAATCGTCTGCTCGACAATGTCGGGTCGCAGCAAGCCAAAGGCATCAAAGGCCTCGTTGAACAAACCTTGTTTCTGCTGATCGTCAGTCAGAGATTCTGCAATGGCAGTAACGGCCAGACCAAAGGGAATCAGGTCTTCTTTGCCGAGCGGGTTTTCTGAACCGGCGGGCAGTGCTTTGATTCGCGCAAAAATGTCTCGATAGGTGATGATCGCCGAGGTGTTCATACCCTCGCGCTGATAGGCACGCGCCAACGCAGCGAGTATCGGCAGCAGCTGCGGTCCGTCACCACTGGCCTGCTTGCGCTCAGCCAGCGCCGAATTAAGGTAC
>JBEDGK010000271.1:0-4698 GCA_041174665.1 Pseudomonadota bacterium | reverse complement strand
GCGTGAAAACTAGCGATGA
Organism: Pseudomonadota bacterium; assembly: GCA_041174665.1. Classification (GTDB taxonomy): domain Bacteria; phylum Pseudomonadota; class Gammaproteobacteria; order Burkholderiales; family Burkholderiaceae_D; genus Pernthalerella. Next base: position 4,679 of record JBEDGK010000271.1, on the reverse strand, counting down.
CATCAGCAGGCGGAGCGCTGTTGAGCGTTGTATTGTTATTTGCATGATGATTTTCAGCGTTCCTCAGAACGTAAGTCAGAACGTAAAAAAAAACCGGCAGCGCAAGGCTGCCGGCGAGATGAGCCAAGGAGACGAATAGGCCTTGATCACAATAAACTGCATGTTGTTATGACGCTTGTCCTGCGAACCAGATGAAATCAGCTCAGCACTTCTGCTCCATCTTGCAGGACTTATAGCTCTCGTCCGGCTGAACGACGCCTTCGCAGGCTTCTTTCACGTTGATCTTGGCGTTCCTGCAAGCCGTACCCAACGCGACCATGGAATCGCTGGAGGCATTCTTCTGGTCACAGAAATAATCCTGCTGCTTCTTTGCGTCATCGCAGGTGCCGACGCGCGTCTTTTTCTCACCATGGTGATCTGCGAGCGCCACCGATCCCGTGATCAGCAACAGGCTCGCCAGCACCGGGGCAAGCTTCAGAGACTTCATGGTAGTCCTCCTATGTGGCTTTCGGTGAAGCGGACAGGCCGCAAGACCTGTCCGCTCAGAAGCTGCACCCGGGCTTAGCCGAATGAGCGACCTTCCTTGGCGATGTAACCATAGGCTGTGTTGCTGCGCTCGCCGCCCATCGCCAGATACTCTTGCTTCATCTTGGCGATCATGTCGGTGTTGAACGGGTTGTTGACCGCGTCCAGTGCCATCTTCTGTGCGTCGAGCTTGTACAGCTTCGCTGAGTTCAGGCCGAAGATCTTGTTCTTCACTGTGCCACGACCGTCGCCCATCGGGATCTTCCAGCCTTGCTTCTTCATGATGCTCTCGGGGATCTCGAGACGGCGCATCGCTTCGATCTGCCACTGCGGCGAGCCATACCAGACCGAGTCCGTGCCCCAGACCACACGATCCGGACCCATCAGGTTGACCAGCTGGCCAACGAAAGCGGCACAGAACTTGGGATCGGTGACTGCAGTCGATGCGAACACCGAGCCGAGTTCGGCGTACACGTTGTTGACGCCGAATTTCTCTGGAATGCGTGCCAGATCGGTCGACCACTTGATGTAACCGGTCTTCTCGAACTCTGCCATCTCCAGGTCGGGCTTGTCGGCCAGCCACGGACGCAGCGCGGCGTGGTAGATCACGAAGTTCATCTTCGGCCAGTCTTTTGCAGCCTTGCCAAGGTCATTGACGGTCGCATGCTCCCACGTACCGGCAAAGGCCTTCTCGTAGTCACGCGGCATCAGACCCTTGTGGATACAGATGGTGTTGATGCCCGCCTTGATCGCTTTTTCATAGAACGGGTACATCAACTTCTCGTCATCGAGGCGCCATGCGTACTTCGAGGGACCGAACGGATCGCCGATGGTATAGGACTTCCACGAGACCGGCTTGAGCTCTTCGATCGCGCGATCGACCTCATCCATCCAGTTCGGATATTTCGGCGTGATGATCGAATGGCCGAGCATACGGACGCTGCCCGCCATCTTGTTCACTGCACGGCAAGCGTTCTGAATCGCGTCATTCGACAGCAGCCACCAGTTCGGATCATCAAAGGGAGCGCCCGAGAGCAGCGACACTGAGGTGTCGGAGTCGAGGAAGATCTCCTTGAGGTAATTGTCCATCTTGTAGCGAGCGAGCGTGGTCGGAATGTTCCCGATGTTCGGGTTCACGCCGGCACCCTCGGCCCACTTGGTGAGACCAAGCAGACCTTCCTCTTTGAAATCATCACGAATGAAGTGGGTCTGATCATCAAAAATGAACTGGCCCTTGTACTTGGCCTTGCGATCACCGGCCGCGTCGAGGTTCTTGGCCTCGGCCTCGTCGACCTCAAACACGGTGCCATACACCTGATTCATCGCCATGAACGCGGTCGCCATGCCAGCCGAAGTCGCAAGGAACTGACGGCGGGTCATGTTGTGGCGCTTGGCTTCCTTGTCGGCCATTTCCTTGATCAGGAACTCGACCTTTCTCTGCTTCTCGGTCTGCGGCAGCGGGTTGTATTCACCGTTTGACACCATCTGCGTCGGGATCGGTGAGCGGAACGCTGCCTCATCGGCATGAAGGCATTCCTCGAACTCCCTGTCGGTCATCGAAACACCAAATGGCCTTTGCTTGTCTGTCATCGTTGTCTCCTCCGTTGTGTTGATCCGGTCTCATCGGACCGAATGACTTTTTGCCGGGGTGGTACTACTGCCTAACGGCAGTCCGCCGATTAAGGCCGAACCGACTAGCTATTTGCAAATGGCATGCCAGCAAGCATGATGATGATGCAAACTTCAAGGAAAGAAAGACAAGTGACTGAATACGCTTGGTTTTTAGCATGCGCATGCTGCGCCGCGAGACTGCAATATGGCGGGCATTCAATCTTTCATCGGTGAGCGATCGCACAGCTGTCACAGTCAGGCGTGTGACAGCTGTCACAACTGTCTGATGTGACACTACTGCGGATGCTCGATACCGTAACGCTTCATCCGACGGTAGAGGGTCATTCGGGAGATGCCCATGGCATGCGCGGCGGCGGTCACATTCCAGCGGCAGGCTTTGAGCTGAGCGCGCAGTTCACTGGCCTCGGGAACTTCTATCGACAAGTCGCGGGTGACCTCGGAAGGCGGATGAAATCCAAGGGTTTTTTCATGGAGATATTCCGGCAAATCGCCGGGCATGATCTGATCGCCACGGCACACGGCGGAGGCGAACTCGATCACATTGCGGAGCTCCCGCAAGTTGCCAGGCCATGAGTGAGACAGCAGCGTCTGCTTGGTATCTGCATGCAAACTTGGAACAGCGCCATCGATCTTGCGACCATGCAGCGCCAGAACGCGATCAATGATCCAACCCAGATCCTGACGCTCGCGCACAGGAGGCAGCATGAAATGTGCACCGCTAAGACGGTAGTACAAATCGTCTCGGAAACTGCCCTGCCGCACCAGCGCCTCCAAGTCGCAATGGGTCGCTGCAACGACCCGAATATTAACCCCGACCGCGCGAGTCGCACCGACCGGGAGCACCTCTCGCTCGGAGAGCACACGTAACAACCTGGCTTGCAAGGGCTTGGGCATATCGCCGATCTCATCAAGGAATAGCGTGCCGCCATCGGCTTCCTGTATCAGCCCTCGCTTGCCCTTGCTCGCCGCGCCTGAAAAACTGCCGGGGGCATAACCGAACAGCTCACTCTCAATGAGTGTGTCAGGAATGGCAGCGCAATTCACTGGTACAAAAGGACCGTGACGTCGCTCACTGCTCTGGTGCAGCGCCTTTGCAAAAAATTCCTTACCGCTGCCCGTCTCTCCTGTGATCAGGATGCTGATCGGCGAATTCAGCAGGCGCGCGGCACGCGATATCTGGCGGTCGAGCGCAGCATCACCGCCCGATAGCGCCGCAAGCGGCGCAGGAATCTCTGGCTCCATCTTTGCGCGTGTTGCTTCGAGCAGCGAGCGCGCCGGAGCAACAACCGACAGGAACATCAGCTTCTGCGTGCCGCTGATCATCACGGCGCGACGGTCCACCGGTCGTGCCGCCATAAAGCGAGGCAAGTCATCGACACCGAGGTTCAGCAGGGCATCAATCGACTGGCCGACCAGTTCTGGGATATCGCGGAGTTCAGACGTCCTATCGGCAAACAGCAACTGCGCGCGCCGGTTATGGCCGAGTATCTTGCCATTGGCATCAATGGCGATCAGGTACTCGGGATTCACCTCGAGAAATTCGGGCGCCATCGACAGCCGCAGTATCCACTCATGACGGAAGCGGTGAAGGAAATACGCGTTCTCAATCTGGTACGAGTACATGCGCACCAATTGCAGCGCGAGATGCTGGCTCTGCTTGTGCTGAGGCGCGCTGAGCGCCGAGATATCGAGCACGGCTTTCATCTTGCCAGTCGCGCCATAGATGGGCGCAGCAGTGCAAGTCAGTGGTATGTGGGTCGCATCGAAATGGTCGCCGAGGTGAACCACCAGCGCCTCGCCCGTACTGATACAGGTACCGACACCATTGGTACCGACATACTGCTCGTTCCAGTTAGACCCCAGATACAAACCTGCCTTGCGCAGGCTGGGATCAAGCTGAATATCGCCGATAAAATCAACGGTCACCCCTTGCGCATCGGTCAGCAGCACTGCGTAGCCAAGCCCGGCCACCTGATGATAGAGCGTCTCCAACCCATGCCGTGCAATCGTCAAGAATTCATCCAGCTGGTCCTGATGTTCTCGCACTTGCTGGTGAGGCAGGATGATCGCCTCCTGCATCCGAGTGGGATCGAGCTTGTGCTGGTGCACGCATCGCATCCATGAACGACGAATAATTTCGTCGTGCGCCACCCCCGGCGGAGCCACGGGACCCCGCTCGGCGACCTGCATCACGGTCTCAATGTGCTGCCTCTGCTCTGCGTGCATGAACTCTCCCCGGACCCGGCAACAACCCCTACTGGCTACCGCCGGCTGCACTTCGTACTTTTCTTTTTATTGAATTGTAGTGTTACATCCTGCCTGATCGACACCAGATGGAATTCCCTGCCCAAGGGAGGAGAAATCGGTCCGATGCAAGCTCCTATCTTCCGGATTTCAGGCTGAGAGCCATAATTAAATATTCCAATCGATAGCTACCGATGAATTATCTTTATTGATGGTGCGTCGCATGAAAAAAGTACCACTTTCCCAGAGTCATTCGGCAACTGGTCATGGTGCAATGC
>JBEDGK010000270.1:0-5221 GCA_041174665.1 Pseudomonadota bacterium | reverse complement strand
GAAGAACAGCTGGCCCTGCGCAAGGTGAAATCTCGCTTTCATAACGGCTTGCGGATCACCGACGAGGTGGCGCTCGAATGCGCAAAAGAAGCTGCCGGTGAATTGCGCCTCGATATCGAAGCGGCTTTCAGCCAGGGCTTGCCCAACACGCCGATGGCCAATGCTGCAGTGCGCGTTATCTCCGGCAATTTCGTCGTTGCTCGTCCGGTCGGGATCATTGACGGCGTCGATCACGAGCGCACGGGCGTGGCCCGCAAAATCGCCTACGAGACTATCCACCCAATTCTCAACGCCGGCGGTCTGGTGCTGCTCTCCCCGCTGGGTTTTTCGCCCACTGGCGAGGTATTCAATCTGGCCATGGAAGATGTCGCCATCGCGGCGGCCACCGCACTGCGCGCAGACAAACTGATCTTCATCACCGAGCTGCCCATGATCCACGATGCCGCCGGCGAAGAGATACGCGAAGTCTCTGCCCACCAGGCGAGTGCCGTGCTGGATTCAGGCTGCCTCTCGGCCGACACTGCCTACTATTTTCGCGCTGCGACCGACGCTGCGATCTCGGGCGTGCCGCGGGCCCATATCATCCCGTTCGCAACCGATGGTTCCGTGCTACTGGAGATCTTCACGCATGATGGCGTGGGCACCATGATCTCCTCGGAAAATCTCGAAAGCCTGCGCGAAGCCACGATCGAGGACGTCGGCGGCATCCTGCGGCTCATTGAGCCGCTGGAAGCGGACGGCACACTGGTCAAGCGAGGCCGAGAGCTGATAGAAAGAGAAGTCGATTATTTCTCGGTGATCGAGCATGATGGCGTGATCTTTGGCTGCGCGGCGCTGTATCCCTTCCCTGCACAGAAAATGGCCGAGATGGCCTGTCTGACAGTGAGCCCGGATTCTCAGGGTCAAGGTGACGGCGAGCGATTGCTCAAGCATCTGGAGAACCGCGCCCGTATCGCCGGGTTCAAAAAATTATTCGTGTTGACGACACGTGCCGCGCACTGGTTCCTCAAGCGTGGCTTCGTGATGGCTAGCGTCGATGATCTGCCGAAAGACCGCCAGAACATGTACAACTGGCAGCGCAAATCGCTGGTGCTGATGAAGAAGCTTTGATCACGCATCCGTGTGCCGCAGCGCTCCATCCTCTACCTTATTCATTTTTCCGGAGAATTCAATGACTCGCATGGTCCACTGCATCAAGCTGAACAAGGAAGCCGAAGGCCTTGATTTCCCGCCGTACCCGGGCGAACTCGGCAAAAAAATCTGGGAAACTGTCTCCAAGGAAGCCTGGGCAGCCTGGCTGAAACATCAAACCATGCTGGTAAACGAAAATCGTCTGAATCTGGCCGACGCACGTGCGCGCAAATACCTAGCGACACAAATGGAGAAGCATTTCTTTGGCGAGGGCGCAGATCAGGCGCAGGGCTATGTGCCGCCGGCTGAGTGAGGATCAAAGCCTCAGTATGACAAGCCGCCTGAGGGCGGCTTTTTTTGAATCTCACAGTGACGAGGGCGAAATACAACGTCTTTTAGTCGCTCTGTACTGCAATCGATTCGTAAAAAAACATCCTTCGCCAAATCAGCAAACGATAATGTACAGATCAGTCGCGCTGGAGATCGACTATGCATCGCATCCCTACATCGAACTCCGCCTCCAACAGCTCCCACTTCCAGAGCATGGAAGATCGTTTAACGAAAGATGACAACATCGCGCGTGAGTTAGGCCAACATCCTGATCTGGTTGATTTTCTTCAGACGGTAACCAACTATCTGGCAAACAACAGCACTGAAGCAATGCCAGTTGCTCATTTTTTGATGGGAAAGGCCGACCAATTGCCAGCCGGACTAAATCCCCCCAAAAACACTCTGACGCTGAGGCAAAAAGAAATTCTGTACGACGTACTAAGAACCAATCGGTACGGTAGCTTGGGCATCCGGGAGGCTGATCAAAAAACAATAGACAAGCTCACCCGACTGCGTGAACTGCTAAAAGACAAAGCGACCGCCACCTCATCCGCCAGTATCGCACCGCAATCCAGTCCGACAAAGAGCACACTTACTGAACGGTTTTTACTGAGCCTCAGGGAGACTCCGGTAACGACAGTTTTGTCAAACACGCAAGCACAACAAGCTGCTCCGCCGAATGCCCCGCAATCCCTGTCTGCTGCTTCCACAACGCCAGCCGAAAAAACAGCTGCTCGGCAAAAAAAGGTCAAGGAGCTTCTTTCAAGAGCGCCTTTGGAATTGACCAGCCATCCCAATTGGCAGATCGTAGAGCAGAACATGGAAAATTATTTGAAACTGAGCGAAAAAATACAGGGAGCATCATTTGATCGACTTCTGGATGAATTCGGAAATCAAATCTTCGATTTGTTAAAAACTGCGAAAATTCAGTCGACATTAAGCGATGACAAAGCGCTGGCGATGGCTACGGTCCGCGACTGGATGAATATCAAAATGAGCTGTCCATCTGAAGTGGAAAACGAAGACTCCATTGGCTGCAAAAAAAGCCTGGCGAGAACGGGAGATCCCGACGTTATCTCTCCTGGAAATCAACTTTCCTTTTGCATCAAGACTCCGATCATTTGCGATGATGGTAGCGCTCGGCAAGTAGAAGTTCTTTCCTGTATCGGTCCTGCGCTGGACACGCATAAGCAACCTGAATTCAAGAATTTTGTTGATGGCGAAAAACCATCCGATTATGTGCTAAAAATCGACGCCTACAAGCAGTCACTCAACACGATCAAAGCGCAAATCATCGAGACGGCAAGATCCAAAAAACCGCCAAGGGTAGTTCTTTCCGCGATAGGCACGAATGCTTTTCTTTCTGCTTTGCCGCCTAATCAGCGCAAAATCGCGCTTGGCATGATCTCGACAATGCTTGCCGAAGTCGCCAGAGAACTTCATGCGCAAAACATACCGGTTGTGTTCACTGATCTTGACAAGAAATTTTGCGAGCAGATCAACGAACAGAACCGGAATAAGGCAAAAATACATGTGGAAGGTGCTATTCCGGGAAACTGGATCAAAGATGGCGATCTGATTCTGAATGCCTGGGATAGCAATTCTTTGCTAGGCAATGGCCTTGCAAAAGATAATTCAATTGATGGTTTTATAGGGCGATCGTCATTGATTCACTTCATGCACGCCTTGCTGTGTTCGATGTTTAATGCCAAGGTCATCGGTACCGATGGCAAACCGACGAGTGCCCCGCAAACTAACGCCCCGCCAAGCTCCGCCATCACTGCCTGATTGAAGTTCAGACATTCAGAACATCAAGGTCTTCACACCCTCTGCTGTACCGAGCAGGCAAATATCCGCGCCCTTGCGGGCGAATAACCCGACGCTGACCACGCCAGGAATATCATTGATCTTCACTTCGAGCGTCACAGGATCGATGATCTCCAATCCGCTGGCATCGATAATGTGACAGCCATTGTCGGTGATGTAGGGTTTGCCATCTTTCATGCGCAGCGCTGGAGTGGCGCCTAACGAAGTCAGACGTCGACTGACCGCTGCGACAGCCATGGGTATCACTTCCAACGGCAGCGGAAATTTACCCAGTACCTCAACCAGCTTTGAGGCATCAGCGATGCAGATAAACCGGTCAGCTACCGAGGCGACGATTTTTTCGCGCGTGAGCGCACCGCCACCGCCCTTGATCATCGCGCCGCGATGATTGATTTCATCTGCGCCATCGATGTAGACCGACATGCGCTCGACCTGATTCAGATCGAAGACGCTGATGCCGTGTGACTTCAGCCGGGCGGCGGTGGCCTCCGAGGAGGCTACCGCGCCCTTGATGCGGTTGGGCACCGTACCCAGCTCATCGATAAAAAAATTAGCGGTCGAACCCGTACCCACACCAATGATGTCGCCCTCGGCGACATAGTCCAGCGCGGCGCGCGCCACAGCTTGTTTGAGCTCGTCTTGAGTCATGATTCCAGAGAGTGAACTTGGCGCGAATGCCTACGAAGCACTGCGACCAGAACTCGATTGTAGCGGATACGCCACCGTCACTCTGGAAAGATAGTGCGCGCCTGCCCCTCAAGAGGGCAGGCCATTGGTCATCAGATAGTGCGCCAGTGACGCCTTGTCGTGCAGATTGAGCTTGCGATACAGATGTGCAAGCTGGTTGCGTACTGTGTGATGCGAGACACCCAACTCACGGGCAATCTGCTTGTGGCTCATTCCCGCCGCGAAGCGCCGCGCGACCACGAACTCGCGCGGCGTGAGAATCTCCATCACACCCACCGGCCGAACCCGGCAATGCAGACTGCCATTCTGCCGATGCAAGCTGATCTCGATCTGCGTACCCCGAAAGTTCTTACCGCTCAGCAGCGTCTCCATGACCTCCGGAGGAATGCTTTCCGTGGCTGAGTCAGGCCATTCGCGCTCCAGTAGGTCGAACAGCCGCTGGTCAGCGATCTCGATCAGACCACCAATACCCACGATACCGGTGGCGAAAGGCTGAGTCTTGTCCTCGTTCGCCTGCCGGTTCAGCGTGCGCGCGCGATTGATCGCCAGCGCGCGCGACAGATGTATCCACAAGCCGTGGAGGCAGGCCGCGTCGCTTTCGGCGAAACGCACATCATGACGACGGTACAAGATGATCCAACGCGCAGGTCTGACACGCTTGGGATCATCACCATGAACCATCATGTGGCAAAGACCGAGTTCATCTGACAAGTTGCGCGGCCCAGGCAGTTCGCGGGTGCGGGTCTTTTTACCGTCGCGGGAACTGCGATAAATCTCTCTGACACCGCCTCGAGAGGGTGACAGCGGCGCTTCACGAAAGCCACGTGCAACTGGATCGTCCGCCTTCACTGAGCTTCCCATGAGCAACTCAGGCACCGTCTGAGCCGACGGTGCGGTCGGATAGTCAAGAACGGCGACGGCCTGCTTCTGCGCTGCTTCTCCCGTACCGAAAATGGCGCCGTCAAAGCGTATCCACATCTGCAAAAGGTTGATGGCCTGCGCCAGAAACTGATCGGGCGCGGCGTATTCCGCCAGCGCATACATATCACGAACCGTGCTGGAAAATGCTTGCAAGATCTGCTCCTCCTCGCCTCAAATCAACGCATGACTAAGGTCAGTGTTGGTGTTTGTTTTTTGAAAACTTAACTGATTTTGTTAAATTTGTAACTAAAAAGCTGCATTCTTTCGAACAAAATGTTGTTAATCGAACAAACCGGTCAATGTGTTTCCCGCAGTAAATTTGGTC
>JBEDGK010000269.1:0-9523 GCA_041174665.1 Pseudomonadota bacterium | reverse complement strand
AATCATTGCCAAGCGCATGTCGGTGCGTGACGCAGAAAATCTGGTGGTGCGTACGACCACCGGCCAGACCACTACAAGCAAGGCCACGCCCAAAGAAAAATCCCGTGATCTCGCGCGCCTTGAAGAAGAACTCTCCGACGCACTTGCTACTTCGGTAAGCATCAAGGCCAATGCCCGGAACAAAGGCGAATTGATTCTTGCCTTTGCCAACCTCGACCAGCTCGAAGGCCTGATCGCTCGCCTGCGGTCGCGGTGATCTTTGACCGTGCGACCTTCATCAAGGCCATTCAATAATGACAAGCCCAAACACGCGCGGACGTCATGAAAACCGGACGCCATGCCGACCCCGCGCACGTCTGTTTGCTGGGCAAGTATTTGACGCGAATTATCAAAAGCTCGTATAATCTTGCGGTTTCACGGGACACATTCCACCTCGAGGCCCTTCCGCACCAACCCGAAGGCGCGCCAGAGCTCTCCGGACCGACAACAACGTCACCATGCTGCGCCTGGTACTGACCCAGCTGGCAACGACCCTGTTTGCTGCTGCGGTGGCTGGTCTAATTGGCGGAAAGCACGCTTTGCTGTCGGCGCTGCTGGGAGGACTGTGTTGTGTGGTGCCAAACGCCTTGTTCGCGCTCCGTTTGTATATCGGCGTGATGGGGTCGGGAACCCTGAGCCCGTTGACGTTTTTCTTCGGCGAGTTCACCAAGATTGTACTGACGGTTGCGCTGCTCGCTGCGGTCGTCTGGTGGTATCGCGATCTGAACTGGCTGGCGTTGATCGCCGCCTTCATCGTCGCGCTGAAAAGTTACATCATCTTATTGTTTAGGCACTGACATGGCAGCAGAAACGGCAGCAGACGGAGCGGCGCACGCACCCACCGCCTCTGAGTACATCGTTCATCACCTGGGCCACCTCTCCACCAAGCACCAGGACAAAATCGTCGACTTTAGTATCATCAACCTCGACACCGTGTTCTGGTCGGTGTTGATGGGCGTGGTCGGTCTAACCCTGATGATCTACGCCGCGCGCCGCGCGACCTCAGGTGTGCCGGGACGCTTCCAAGCCTTCGTCGAAATGATCGTCGAGATGGTCAACGATCAGGCCAAGAACATCGTCCACGGCGATCGCAGCTTCATCGCTCCGCTGGCACTCACCGTGTTCGTCTGGGTGTTCCTGATGAACTCGCTCGACTTTCTCCCGGTTGATCTGTTTGCCGGCATCTTCCGCTTGTTCGGCGCTGACCCGCATTTCCGCATTGTCCCGACAGCCGACCTGAACGGCACGCTCGGCATGGCAGTCGGTGTGCTTGCGCTCATGCTCTACTACAACGTCAAGATCAAAGGCCTGGGCGGGTTCATTCATGAGTTGTTCTGTGCACCCTTTGGCTCACATCCGGCGTTGTGGATTGCCAACCTCGGCCTGAACATCATCGAATTCGTCGCCAAGACCGTGTCGCTGGGCATGCGACTGTTCGGCAACATGTATGCCGGCGAGCTCGTGTTCCTGCTGATCGCGCTGCTCGGTTCGACCGCCACCTGGTGGGGATTCGGCATGCATATCGTGGCAGGTTCGATCTGGGCGATCTTCCATATTCTGATCGTGTTGTTGCAGGCTTTCATCTTCATGATGCTGACGCTGGTGTACATCGGCCAGGCGCATGAGGGTCACTGACCGGTTTTGCAGTATCCGGGTTTTGCTTTTGAATTTTTGACTTTGACTATCTAAGGAGTTTTCATGACTAACGTCGCTCTCGTTGCACTGGCATGCGGTTTGATCATCGGTCTGGGCGCTATCGGCGCGTGCATCGGTATTGGCATCATGGGTGGCAAGTTCATCGAAGCATCCGCACGTCAGCCTGAGCTGATGAACAGCCTGCAGACCAAGATGTTCCTGCTCGCAGGTCTGATCGACGCCGCGTTCCTGATCGGCGTCGGTATCGCGATGATGTTTGCTTTCGCAAACCCGTTCGCTGGTTGATTTCTGAATTCTCATCGTGCCGGGGATATGCCCCGGCGTCTGTCAATTTGAGAAGGAAACTACCGTGAACTTAAACGCAACTCTGTTTGCGCAGTTTGTCGTCTTTTTCATCCTCGCGATGTTCACCATGAAGTTTGTGTGGCCACCGCTGATGAAAACGCTCGACGAACGTGCCAAGCGCATTTCGGAGGGCCTCGCTGCAGCAGAACGCGGCAAGCATGAACTGGCCGTGGCCGAAAAGCGCGTGCAGGTCGAACTGCAGCAGGTCCATGAAGAAGGACAAAAGCGCATCGTCGACGCCGAGCGTCGCGCTGCCGAAATCGTCGAAGAGGCGAAGAAGCATGCGATGGAAGAAGCCGCCGGCATTATCGAGGCCGCACGCCATGAAGCCGCTGCGGAAGCCATTCGCCTGCGCGATCACCTGCGTGACGATGTCGCTGCGCTCGCCGTCAAAGGCGCAGAGCAGATTCTCCGCCGCGAGGTGAACGCCGCAGCCCATGCGGATCTGCTGAATCAACTGAAAGCCGAGCTGTAATCATGGCCGAACTCGCAACGATTGCCCGTCCTTATGCCGAGGCGCTGTTTCGCGTCGCACTGCCCGCCAAGCTGAACGCCTGGGCCGACATACTGTCCGAGATGGCGCAGGTCGCCGCCGTGCCCGATTTTCAGGACATGGCGCACGACCCGCGCGTGCCGCGGCAAGTCGTCATCGAGACCTTCCTCGCCGCGCTCAAAACAGCCGTCGATGCCGAGGCGAGAAACTTCATCGGCATGCTGGCCGACAACGGGCGTCTTGCGCTGCTGCCTGAAATCGAACACCAGTTCCATGACCTGAAAAACGCTCACGAGAGCACCGCAGATGCCGAGATCGTCAGCGCCTATCCGATGGACGCGACGCAGGTGAGCGAACTGGTGACAGCACTCGAAAAGAAATTCGGTCGCAAGCTCATCGCCACCGTATCCGTGGACAGCAGCCTGATCGGCGGCGTGCGCGTCACCATCGGCGATGAGGTACTCGATCAGTCCGTGAGCGCGCGCCTGCAGCGCATGCACACCGCGCTGGTGGCCTGAGCTAGGGCTAAAACCATTTTGACATTGCGAGACAGCGTACCGCGCCGATCTCAACCAATCAGGAGCTAACATGCAACTCAACCCGTCTGAAATCAGCGAGCTGATCAAAAGCCGGATTCAGGGCCTCGGCGCGGGTGCCGAAATCCGCAATCAGGGCACCGTGATCTCCGTGACCGACGGTATCTGCCGCATCCACGGGCTGTCCGACGCGATGCAGGGCGAGATGCTCGAATTCCCCGGCAACACCTTTGGTCTCGCGCTGAACCTCGAGCGCGACTCGGTGGGCGCCGTTATTCTCGGTAACTACGAGCACATCTCCGAAGGCGATACCGTCAAGTGCACCGGCCGCATTCTGGAAGTGCCCATCGGCCCCGAACTGCGCGGCCGCGTTGTCAACGCGCTGGGTCAGCCCATCGATGGCAAGGGCCCGATCAATGCCAAGCTGTCGGCTCCGATCGAAAAGATCGCTCCCGGCGTTATCGCTCGCCAGTCCGTGTCGCAGCCACTGCAGACAGGTCTGAAAGCGATCGACTCCATGGTGCCCATCGGCCGCGGCCAGCGCGAGCTGATCATTGGCGACCGTCAGACCGGCAAGACCGCGGTCGCGATCGATACCATCATCAACCAGCGCGGCCAGGACGTCACGTGTATCTACGTTGCGATCGGCCAGAAGGCCTCGTCGATCAAAAACGTCGTGCGCGCACTCGATGAGCATGGCGCTCTCGACTACACCATCGTCGTCGCTGCGTCCGCTTCCGAATCCGCAGCGATGCAGTACGTGTCCGCGTATTCCGGCTGCGCGATGGGCGAATACTTCCGTGATCGCGGTCAGGACGCCCTGATCATTTACGACGATCTGTCCAAGCAGGCCGTTGCGTATCGTCAGGTGTCGCTGCTGCTGCGTCGTCCTCCGGGTCGTGAGGCTTTCCCCGGCGACGTGTTTTATCTCCACTCGCGTCTGCTCGAGCGCGCCGCCCGCGTGAACCCCGAATATGTCGAGCATTTCACGCACGGCGAAGTCAAAGGCAAGACCGGCTCGCTGACCGCGCTGCCCATCATTGAAACGCAGGCCGGCGACGTGTCCGCCTTCGTTCCAACCAACGTGATCTCGATCACCGATGGTCAGATCTTCCTTGAGACCTCACTGTTCAATTCGGGTATTCGTCCCGCGATCAACGCCGGTATCTCGGTCTCGCGTGTCGGCGGTGCTGCCCAGACCAAGGTCATCAAGAGCTTGTCTGGTGGTATTCGTACCGACCTCGCGCAGTACCGTGAGCTTGCCGCGTTCGCGCAGTTCGCATCGGATCTTGATGAGGCGACCCGCAAGCAGCTCGATCGTGGCGCACGCGTGACCGAACTGCTGAAGCAGGCACAGTACGCACCGCTGCCCGTATCGCTGATGGCCGTGTCGCTGTTCGCGGTGAACAAAGGCTTCCTCGACGATATCGAAGTGAAAGACGTACTCGGCTTCGAGCATGACCTGCACAAGTTCCTGCAGACCAGCAATGCCGAACTGCTCAAGCGTATCGAAGACAGCAAGCAACTGTCCAAAGAAGATGAGGCTGTGCTGACCACGGCGATCGAAAACTTCAAGAAAACGTTCTGATCTCAACCCGGGAGCATAAGCAATGGCTGCAGGTAAAGAGATACGCGGCAAGATCAAGAGCGTAGAAAATACGAAGAAGATCACCAAGGCGATGGAAATGGTCGCCGCGTCCAAAATGCGCAAGGCGCAGGAGCGGATGCGGTCGGCCCGTCCGTACAGCGAAAAAATCCGTACCGTCTCGGCGCATTTAGCCCAGGCGAATCCGGAGTACACGCATCCCTTCCTCGTCAAGCACGAGAAGAGCAAGAAGATCGGCATCATTGTCGTCACGACCGACAAAGGTCTGTGCGGCGGCCTGAACACCAACGCGCTGCGTCAGGTGACGAACAAAATGAAAGAGTTCGAGGCCGCGGGTAACAAGATCGAAGTCGTCTGCATCGGCAACAAGGGCCTGGGCTTCATGAACCGCATCGGCGCGAAAGTCGTGTCGCAGGCCGTCAACATGGGCGACACGCCGCACCTTGAGCAGTTGATTGGCCCGGTGAAGATCATGCTCGACGCCTATGACGATGAACAGCTTGATGCGGTCTACATCTGCTACACCCGTTTCATCAACACCATGAAACAAGAGCCGGTGTTCGAGCAGTTGCTGCCGCTGACCGCCGACAAGATGGAGCCGATCAACAGCTACTCTTGGGATTACCTGTACGAGCCCGATGCCAAGTCCGTGATCGACGAGCTTCTGCTTCGCTATGCCGAAGCGCTGGTCTATCAGGCGGTTGTCGAGAACATGGCCTCGGAACAGTCGGCGCGCATGGTGGCCATGAAGGCCGCCACCGACAACGCCGGCAATGTGATCGCCGAGCTCAAGCTGGTCTACAACAAGACCCGTCAGGCCGCCATCACCAAAGAGTTGTCCGAAATCGTCGCTGGCG
The DNA here is from genome assembly GCA_041174665.1 of Pseudomonadota bacterium. Classification (GTDB taxonomy): domain Bacteria; phylum Pseudomonadota; class Gammaproteobacteria; order Burkholderiales; family Burkholderiaceae_D; genus Pernthalerella. The sequence goes on along the minus strand of JBEDGK010000269.1, from coordinate 3,991 downwards.
CGGCAGCGGTGTAATCGCTGCCACCGGATTTTCAAAGAATCGAAACCTAATTTTTAATTGAAGGAACGAAAATGGCTGAAGGCAAAATCGTTCAGTGTATTGGCGCTGTGGTTGACGTCGAATTCCCGCGCAATGCGATGCCCAAGATCTATGACGCACTGAAAATGGACGGCTCAGAACTCACGCTCGAAGTGCAGCAGCAGCTGGGTGATGGCATTGTGCGCACGATTGCGCTGGGTTCCTCCGACGGTCTGCGCCGTGGCATGGTCATCAAGAACACCGGCGCGCCGATCAACGTGCCGGTCGGACAAGCGACCCTCGGCCGCATCATGGACGTGCTCGGCAATGCGATCGATGAGCGCGGTGCCGTCAGCATGGAGCGCTCCGCATCGATCCACCGCGCCGCCCCAGCCTATGACGAACTGTCTCCTTCCCAAGAACTGCTCGAAACCGGCATCAAGGTGATTGACCTCGTATGCCCGTTCGCCAAAGGCGGCAAGGTTGGCCTGTTCGGTGGTGCGGGTGTGGGCAAGACCGTGAACATGATGGAACTCATCAACAACATCGCCAAGGCGCACTCCGGTCTCTCCGTGTTCGCCGGCGTCGGTGAGCGTACCCGAGAAGGTAACGATTTCTATCACGAGATGATCGAAGCCGGTGTCGTCAACACCGAAGACTTCACCAAGTCCAAAGTCGCGATGGTGTACGGCCAGATGAACGAGCCGCCGGGCAACCGTCTCCGCGTCGCGCTGACCGGCCTGACCATTGCAGAATCTTTCCGCGACGAAGGTCGTGATGTGCTGTTCTTCGTCGATAACATCTACCGCTACACCCTGGCCGGTACCGAAGTGTCCGCGCTGCTCGGCCGTATGCCTTCCGCCGTGGGTTATCAGCCGACGCTGGCCGAAGAAATGGGTCGTCTGCAAGAGCGTATTACCTCCACCAAGGTGGGCTCGATCACCTCGATCCAGGCCGTGTACGTGCCTGCGGATGACTTGACCGATCCATCGCCTGCAACTACCTTCGCGCACCTTGACTCCACCGTCGTTCTGTCGCGTGACATCGCTGCACTGGGTATCTATCCCGCCGTCGATCCGCTGGATTCGACCTCGCGTCAGCTCGATCCGAATGTCGTCGGCCCCGAGCACTACGATACCGCGCGTGCTGTTCAGGGTACGCTGCAGCGCTACAAGGAACTGCGCGACATCATCGCGATTCTGGGCATGGACGAACTCGCACCGGAAGACAAACTGGTCGTGGCACGCGCACGCAAGATGCAGCGCTTCCTGTCGCAGCCTTTCCATGTGGCCGAAGTGTTTACCGGTTCGCCTGGCAAGTATGTGCCGCTGAAAGAAACGATCAAGGGCTTCAAGATGATCGCCTCCGGCGAGCTCGACCATCTTCCCGAGCAGGCGTTCTACATGGTCGGCACGATCGACGAAGCCATCGAAAAAGCGAAGAAGATTCAGTAATGTCCACGTCCCGCTGCATCGTGCGGTGGGACAGCACATTGCTGCAATGCTGATCGATTCATACGAACAGGCTTCAACAAAGGCTTTTTATGGCAAACACAATTCAGGTTGATGTGGTTTCTGCTGAAGAGCAGATCTACTCGGGCCCTGCGGAATTCGTCGCGCTGCCGGGCGAGGCGGGCGAGCTGGGCATCTATCCGAAGCACACCCCGCTGATTACCCGCATCAAGCCGGGCGCTGTGCGCATCCGCGTACCGGGTCAGGCAGAAGAAGAGTTCGTTTTCGTTGCTGGTGGCATTCTCGAAGTTCAGCCGAAGCTCGTGACCGTGATGGCCGACACCGCCATCCGCGGCAAAGACCTTGACGAGGCAAAAGCCAATCAGGTCAAAAAGATGGCCGAAGAAGCGATGACGAACCGCGAATCCGATATTGACTACGCGGTAGCACAGGCTGAGCTCGCGATTGCAGTGGCACAGCTCGCGGCGATTCAAAAATTGCGCAGAAAGCACTGATCCAACAGACTTCTCACGAAAGGCGGCCATCGGCCGCCTTTTTCAATTGCCTGCTCGTTTGCGTCAGATCATCTGCGAGTATCAAGGCGCATAAGAAAACCTCGTTTACGGAACCCGCGAGAACACCACGTTCCACAAGGCGCGCATACCCACCGGTATATCGTTCAGAAAGGAATCGTGATGGATAGTAGTCCCCGCATCAACCACTCAAGGTACTTGGTCCCTTCAGAACCTCTCGTTCGCAGCAGTGCGTTGGAGACTTTTCATCAAGCGGTGTCGCTGGCAAAGCATCTTCAGCCCGAGCAAAGATATGCGCACCTTCAACACCAGCTCGACAAAGTGTCTTCCCTGAGTGCGAATGAGCGCGCCGACGCCTTTGAGGATCTGGCGATGATGGCCTCCCTGCTTTCTTCGGATGATGCGCTACTGTTGACCGATTCCATCCTGGACAAGTTTCTGCGGCTAAGTGAGCTAGCGACGGCAGACCAGCGTGATGACGATGCACGCAAAATAGCATTTGCCCTGCTTAGTGCGGGAGAATTACACGACAGGGACACCATGATCAAGCTCGTCGTGAAATTGGGCGGGGTGAGTCGAACGCTCGGGACAGACCACCTTGCAAAGCTATTGGTGGAAGAAGTTCAGGATCATCTACCCGATACCAAGCCTGAGGTAGTCGGTCGTCGACTAGTGGACGCCGCAGCGCTGGTACCTCATCTGCCTGCCGCCATCACTCAAAGCTATCTTGAGATGCTGAGCGCACATCTGCCGCAGGATCACGACACCCAGTGTTTCGTCTTGCCAGCGCTACTGAGTGTCATCGAGTATGCGCCGGGAACAGAAGAGCGGCTGCAGCTATTTTTGCGGCTGAATCAGCAGCTCTACCGCAGCCGAATCGAACAGACGACAGCGCACTGAAGTTTGCTTGTCGTTACTCTGCCCAGCGGCTTGATCGCTCGATCGCCGCTTTCCACACAACCAGTTTGGCCTCGCGCTGTGCGGCCAGCATCAAGGGCTCGAAGCGTCGTTCCACATGCCACTGCGCTGCGATTTCTTCCTGCGTAGACCAGTAACCCACCCCCAGACCCGCGAGATAGCCCGCACCCAAGGCCGTCGTCTCGGTAACCTCAGGCCGCACCACCGGGACATTCAGTATGTCGGCTTGAAACTGCATTAGCAGGTTATTGCGTGCCGCGCCGCCATCGACGCGTAATTCTCGAATCGGCGTGCCGGAATCCTTTTGCATCGCGGCGATAACGTCTGCTGTCTGAAACGCGATGCCCTCGAGCGCGGCACGCGCGATATGCCCAGCGGTCGTGCCACGCGTAATGCCAAGCATGGTGCCGCGCGCATAGGCATCCCAGTGCGGCGCACCCAGCCCCGAGAACGCCGGCACAAACGTGACGCCATCACTGTCCGGTACCGACGAAGCCAGTGCCTCCACATCGGTCGACTGTTTGATGATGCCCAGGCCATCTCTGAGCCATTGCACGGTCGCACCACCCATGAACACCCCACCTTCGAACATGTAATCAGTTTTGTTGGGTGAGGCATGCCCGGTCGTCCATCCCACGGTGGTCAGTAACTGGTTATGCGAATCAACCGCTTTACCCGTGTTCATCAGAATGAAACAACCGGTACCGTAGGTGCTCTTCACCATCCCCGGATGAAAACAGGCCTGACCATAGGTCGCCGCTTGTTGATCGCCCGCGATACCAGCGATAGGAATCCGCCCCCCAAAAAATTCTTCCGCTGCATAAGCGGCCGTGCCGCTGCTGGGCACCACGGTCGGCAGAATCGCGCGCGGAATACGCAAGATCTCCAGCAGCTCATCATCCCAGTCCAGCGTATGAATATTGAACAGCATCGTACGCGAGGCATTACTGGTGTCCGTGATGTGTTCGCCCGAGAGTTTGTAAATTAGCCAGGAATCTACGGTGCCAAACGCCAGCTCGCCATTTTCTGCGCGCACCCGCGCTCCGGGGACATTGTCCAGCAGCCAGCGGA
>JBEDGK010000268.1:0-6565 GCA_041174665.1 Pseudomonadota bacterium | reverse complement strand
CCAGCGCCGGATCATGGAGATCCTCGACGGATCTGCCCACGACAATGCCAGCAAGCTTGTTGAATGGCTGATCACCTTTGTTGTACTCACCAATTGTGCCGCCGTGATTCTCGACTCCGTGCCCGAGATCCACGCGGAGTACAAAGATATTTTTCACGAATTCGAATTCTGGAGCGTGATGTTCTTCACGGCCGAATACCTGCTGCGCTCATGGTCGTATGGCGCACGCTACACGCCTGAGCAAGGCGGCGCCTGGAAGGGCCGGCGCGAGTACATGTTCAGCTTCTTTGGTCTGATTGATTTTTTTGCGACCGCGCCGCACTACCTGCATGCGTTCTTCCCGTATCTGGACCTGCGCGTGCTGCGCGTGCTGAGGCTGCTGCGTATCTTGAAGCTGTCCAAATATAACAGTGCGCTGCAAGATCTCTTCCATGCGGTGATCTCAGAGAAAAAAGCGTTCACGTCTGCCCTGTTCCTGCTGCTGATCGCCACGATTGTGTCGGCCTCGCTGATGTACTTTGCCGAGGGGCACAATCAGCCAGAGCATTTCGGCTCTATTCCCGCCTGCATCTACTGGGCGATCATTACTATCACCTCTGGCTACGGTAACGTGGAAGATTTGACACCGGTGGGTGACATCATCGCGCTGCTGACGGGCTTTTTGGGTGTCTGTATGGCGGCGATCATGACGGGTATCGTGGCCTCGGCCTTCTCCAATCAGATGTCGCGCAAACGGGCCGCTTTTGGTCAGCAGCTGCGTGAGGCTCTCGCCGATGGCGTGATTACCGACGCCGAATCCGAGACGCTGGATCGCCTCAAGCGCCAGTACCGTCTGAGTGATGACACGGTCAAGAGCATGATGGAAGAAGCGCGCAAGGAACTGGAGAAGCGCCCCTCCTAGTCTAATGCCAGTCAGTTCAGCATCCCGATGGTCCTTGATCTTCGAAAATCTCAAAGTCACTGGATCCCGGCCTGCGCCGGGATGACGTTTTAGCTGCTAGCGGCCTTTACATCGTCGTCCCGGCGCAGGCCGGGACCCAGCGTCTTTTGTTGAATGCAGAGACCTTGGGGCTTAAGCGACTGGCATTGTCTCCTAGTCGTTCACCGGGCAGACTCGTGCCCTGCCCCTGCAGTCCCCCGCACCGCTAGTTGACGTCCTCTGTGGCAGTGCGTACCGCCCTGCTGGCGACCTTGCCGATCGTCAGACCTTGCACGAGAATCGAGGCCACGACGATGCCATAGGTCAGCGCCAGCACGATATCGCGCTCTGGTCCTTGGGGTAGCGAGAGTGCCAGCGCGACCGAGATGCCGCCCCGCAGTCCACCCCAGGTCAGCACCACACCCGCGCCACGCGGAAGCTTGAAGTAGCCCGGTGCCGCCACGACAGGTACCCACACCGTCAACGCGCGCGCCACCAGGGTCAGCATAACCATCGCGATAGCGGCGATCAGCAGATTGATCGAGAAGGCGATCAGCAGTACTTCCATGCCGATCAGCACGAACAACACGGCATTGAGGATATCGTCGATCATCTCCCAGAACATATCGACATACTGGCGCGTGGTGTGCGACATCGCGTATTCACGGCCATGGTTGCCGACCACCAGACCGGCAACGACCATCGCCAGAGGGCCGGACACATGCAACTTGCTCGCCAGCAGATAGCCGCCCATCACCGCGGCCAGTGTCAGCATCACCTCGACCTGATAATTGTCGATGCTGGCCAGTAGGCGGAAAGTGATGTAGCCCAGTAGCAGCCCGTACAGCAGCCCGCCACCCGCCTCGCGCATCAGCATGCCCAGACCCTCGTCAAAGCTCGGTAGTTTGCCCATCATGAGCATGCCCATCAGGATGGAAAAAATCACCACGCCCACCCCGTCATTGAACAGGGATTCACCCGCGATCACCAGTTCCAGGTTCTTGGGCATGCCAGCGGATTTGAGGATACCCATCACGGCGATCGGGTCGGTCGGGGAGATCAGCGCACCAAATAGCAGGCAGTAGATCAGAGGCAGCTGGATGCCAATGAGCGGCAGCGCAGTCCATGCCGCAAAACCCACAATAAACGTCGATAGAAGCGTCGAGAAAAAAGCCAGCAACAGTACCTGCCATCGGTAAGCCTTCAGCTCAGATAAATCAATGTGCAAGGCACCCGCGAACAGCAGCAGCGAGAGCATGCCCTGCATCAGCACATTGGAAAAATCGATGGCCTTGAGCATGGCTTCCATATGCAGATGAAGCCCGAAATCGACGCCGATCAAGTCCAGCCCGACAATCAGCAGCGACAGGCCCAGCGAGGTCGCCATGACCCCTATGGTGATGGGTAAACCGATGTATCTAAAATTGATATAAGCAAGCAGCGAGGTAATGACCAGACAGGTCGCGGTGATCTCCAGCATGGCAGCGATATGTTGTAGTTTTTAAAATAGCACGCGCTGTCAATGCGCATCCCACAAGGATAACCGCTCCGGCGTTTCATATCCGGAATATCTGTTGTCACCCTGCCGGTTGGCGAATGAGAGCGCAGTGCAAGGAAAGAAAATGAGTTCGTTCCAGCGGCGGGTCGGATCCCGCTCTGTTTTGCTGGCGCTCGATAGGCTTGGGCCTGGGAGCGGCTTTTTGCAATAACTTTGCGTTCCTCGGATGCAGATCGTTCCAGCTATCTGACAACTTGCTGACTACCATGATTATTCCTTGTTAATATCACGGCTTTGTACGACGCCGCTGGCGCATGACGAGAGCTAACAAGAGAGCCTGATCACATCTGCCCCATGAACTCAACCCGAAATGCCATCAGCGTCCGACGTCTGCTCTCCCTGTTCTCTGTGCTGTGCGCACTCTGGTTGCTGCTCTCCGGCTTTTTTACGCCTTTCCTGCTGGCCGCAGGCGCTGGCTCTGCGTTGCTGGTGACGCTCATCGCTTCACGCATGGGTCTGCTGCAGGCGCGAGACGCCGGGCTGCGCTGGAGCCTCGCGCCGCTCGGCTATTTGATGTGGCTGCTGATCGAGATCGTCAAATCCTCCTGGCAGGTCACCCGAATCATCCTGACACCCTCACTACCGATTAGCCCCACCATGATCCGTTTTGCGCCTAAGCAGAAAACCTCGATCGGCCTCGTTATCCACGCTCACTCGATTACACTGACCCCTGGCACTTATACAGTCGAGGCTAGCGCCGACACCTTCCTCGTCCATGGCCTCACATCCGCAGGTGCAGGTGCTGATGTCGAAAGCGAAACCGATCTTCGCGTACGCGCACTGGAGTCCGACGTATGATCGTTGTCGCCACCGCCGCGCTACTGATCACGCTGGGGCTCATCATGGTTCGGCTCACCCTTGGTCCCACAGTGTTCGACCGTCTGCAGGCCGCCAATACGATCGGTACCGTGGCGATGATCCTGCTGGCGGTGCTTGGCTTCCTGAATGGACGCCCCGAGTTCATCGATCTGTCCATTGTCTACGGGTTGCTGAACATCATCGGGACCATTGCGATCCTGAAGTTTTTCCGGCACGGCGACCTCGGCGAGCCCGGGGACCAGTTATCCGACTCACCCGATGCAGTTAACCGCACTGCCGACAAAGGGCCCTTCTCATGATGCCCGTGATCGACATCCTCGGTTGGGCCTGTATGCTCGGCGGAGGCTTTTTCTGTATCGTTGGAGCGGTCGGCATGCTACGTATGCCCGATCTTTACACGCGCATGCACGCCTCCAGCGTGACTGAGTCGCTGGGTGCTGGCCTCATTTTGCTGGGTCTGATGCTGCAGTCCGGGCTATCGCTGCTTACGTTGAAGTTGCTGGTGCTCGCCGCGCTGCTTCTGATCGCTAGTCCCACCGCGACTCACGCGATAGCGCGCGTTGCGCTGATGCGCGGCCTGGAACCCGTGCTGCACGACCCGTCCGCCACCGGTTCAGCAAAACAGGAGGACTCATGATGGATGCACTCATCATCATTACCCTCGCCCTGATGATGCTGGTCACGGTGATGCTGATCATCCGCAGCCGCAATTTATTCGGTGTCATCGTGCTCAGCGGCGTCTACAGCTTTCTCATGGCCGCGCAGCTGTTTGCGCTGGATGCTGTTGATGTCGCCATGACGGAAGCCTCGGTCGGTGCCGGTATCTCGACTGTACTTCTGCTCGGCGCACTGTACCTCTGTAAATCGGAAGAATCCAAGCCGCTGCAGCGTCCATGGTTGGCGCTCGCGGTCTCGGTGGCATTAGCGGCCGGTTTGATGGCGGGTACCTCCGGTCTGCCATTCTTTTCCGATCCCGAAGCGGTCATCCATCAGCATGTCGTGCCCCGCTACCTGAACGACATGAAGACCGAAATCGACGTGCCGAACGTGGTGACCGCGGTGCTCGCCAGTTACCGCGGCTTCGATACCCTCGGCGAGACCACGGTAGTCTTCACAGCTGGAGCGGGTGTGATCGCGCTACTCCGCCGGCGCAGAAGGGACCGTGATGAAAAATGACCTGATCCTGAGAGTGATTGCCAAGCTGCTGATCCCTTTCATTTTGCTGTTCAGCCTGTATGTGCAATTCCACGGTGATTTCGGTCCGGGAGGTGGATTTCAGGCTGGTGTCATTTTCGCGGCGGGGATCATTTTCTATGGTCTGATCTTCGGCCTGGACGACGCGCGTGCGCTGCTGCCGGAACTTTGGGTCGAGGTGATGATGGCACTCGGCGTACTGCTGTATGCGGGCGTGGGTGTCGCAAGCCTGCTTCTGGGAGGACAATTTCTTGATTACGATGTGCTGAGCCACGATCCCGTGATGGGGCAACATCGAGGAATCTTTTGGGTAGAGATCGGCGTGGCACTGACGGTATGCGGCGTCATGGTAAAGATTTTCTACATGTTCGCCTCCCGCGGCTCTGTCGACGATTGAGGAAAAAACATGAACCTCGTCGGACACTACACCTATTTTGTTACATTCATCCTTCTGGTCGCCGGTTTGTTCATCGTGATCGCACGCGGCAACCTCATAAAGAAGCTCATTGGTCTGGGCATCTTCCAGACCTCGGTCTATCTGCTCTATATCGGTCCGGCGAAGCTGGTTGGGGGCTCAGCGCCTGTTTTCAGAAGTGATCTCACGCTGTACTCAAACCCGCTGCCGCATGTGCTTATCTTGACTGCCATCGTGGTCGGTGTGGCCACACTGGCTCTCGGGCTGGCGCTGGTGGTGCGCCTACGCGAAGCTTACGGCAGCATTGAAGAAGAAGAGATCCTCGCCGCAGACCGTGCCAGCGAAGCTGCCACACTTCGGCCTGCTACGCCGGGCGAGCACGCATGAGCCTCATGACCCATCTGCCTGCACTGCAGGTCGTCATCCCATTGCTTGCTGCTCCTCTTGGAATGCTGTTGCGTCAGCGGCGCGCCGTCTATCTTCTGCTGATCGCTGTAAGCGTCGTATGCGTCGCCATCTCGCTGGCACTGTGGGCTCAGGTGCAGACAGGCAATGTCATTTTTTACGCAATTGGCAACTGGCCACCGCCATGGGGCATTGAATACCGTGTCGATGCCTTGAGCGCATTCGTGTTGGTGCTCATTAGTACTACGGCTTTTCTGGTCATGCTGTTTTCATTGCACAGCGTCGAACTCGAACTGCCCGTACATCTGCACTACCTTTATTACACGATGTTTGCGCTATGTCTTGCTGGCCTCTTGGGCATCACCATTACCGGTGATGCTTTTAATATTTTTGTATTCCTGGAAGTTTCGTCCCTTTCAACCTATGTACTGATCGCCCTCGGCCGCCAGCGCAAGGCGCTGTTCGCTGCTTATCAGTACCTCATTATGGGCACCATTGGCGCCACGCTGATCGTGATCGGCATTGGTATGCTTTATCTTCTGACGGGCACACTGAATCTGCACGATATGGCAGCGCGCCTCACGCCAGTGCAGGATACCCGAGCAGCTGCCGCCGCGATCGCGTTCATTACAGTTGGGTTGTCACTGAAACTCGCGCTGTTCCCGCTGCATCACTGGCTGCCGAATGCATATGCCCATGCGCCCTCGCCGGTGTCGGCCTTTCTGGCGGCGACAGCGACTAAAGTGGCGATCTATGTTCTGCTGCGCTTCTATTTTTCGGTTTTCGGTACCGAGGTGTTCAGCGAACTCACGTTAAGACCCGTACTGATGATTTTCTCGCTTGCTGGCATGTTTATCGCCAGCCTCATAGCAGTATTCCAGGTGAATCTGAAACACTTGTTTGCATTTTCCAGCGTGGCTCAGGTCGGCTATATCGTGCTGGGCATTTCTCTGGGCAATTCAGCGGGACTGGAATCGGCCGTAATTCACCTGTTCAATCATGGCATCACCAAGGGTGCGATATTCATGCTGCTGGGAATGGTGGCGTACGCGATGGGCAACACTCGTCTGGATCACCTTAGCGGCTTGGGCAAAACCATGCCTGCGACCAGCCTCGGCATCGTGATCTGCGGACTGTCGCTCGTGGGTGTGCCCGGCACCAGTGGCTTTGTCAGCAAGTGGCTGCTGGTTGTGGCAGCGATGGAAGCCGGCCAATGGTGGTTGGTTTTCCTGATTGTTTTGTCTTCGCTACTCGC
>JBEDGK010000267.1:0-5005 GCA_041174665.1 Pseudomonadota bacterium | reverse complement strand
ATCAGCACGACCGTTCTATAAATGGCTAGTCACTGTTAGTTTCTGTAAGTTCGCAGCAAGTTGCGCGTATGTTTGCGTCCCTACACTCGTGTCCATTGTGCGGACATGTTTCTGCATGATGAGTTTTACAAAATTATTAAGGAGACTGCAATGGCTACTGCCGAGGCGCAAGCACCGGGTATCACGGCCGAGGAGCGGAAGGTCATCTTCGCTTCCTCCCTGGGTACCGTTTTCGAATGGTACGACTTTTACCTGTATGGCTCGCTGGCTGCGATCATTGCCAAACAGTTCTTCGCGGGCACCGACCCGAATACAGCATTCATCTTTGCGCTGCTGGCTTTTGCGGCAGGTTTCCTCGTTCGTCCATTTGGTGCGATCGTGTTCGGTCGGTTAGGCGACATGGTTGGTCGCAAGTACACCTTCCTGGTAACTATTGTGCTCATGGGCGTGTCGACCTTCGTCGTCGGTCTTCTGCCCAATTATGCAAGCATCGGTATCGCCGCGCCCGTCATTCTGATCTCGCTGCGTATCTTGCAAGGTCTGGCGCTGGGCGGTGAGTACGGTGGCGCAGCGACCTATGTGGCCGAGCATGCACCCGATGGCAAGCGCGGCGCATTCACGGCGTGGATTCAGACGACCGCCACGCTGGGACTGTTCCTGTCGCTGATGGTGATTCTCGCGACCCGTACCGCGATTGGCGAGGAAGCTTTTGCCGACTGGGGCTGGCGCATACCCTTCCTGGTCTCCATTTTTCTGCTGGCCATCTCGGTCTGGATCCGAGTGTCGATGAATGAATCGCCGGCCTTCCAGAAAATGAAAGACGAAGGCAAGATCTCCAAGGCGCCGCTGTCAGAAGCCTTCGGACAGTGGAAAAATCTGAAGCTTGTCATTCTGGCGCTGGTCGGCCTCACCGCCGGTCAGGCCGTGGTCTGGTACACCGGCCAGTTCTATGCGCTGTTCTTCCTGACGCAGACACTGAAAGTCGATGGCGCGACAGCGAATATCCTGATCGCGGCGTCGCTGCTAATCGGTACGCCGTTCTTCATCGTGTTCGGCTCGCTGTCAGACAAGATCGGCCGCAAGAAGATCATCATGGCCGGTTGCGTGATTGCTGCGGTAACCTACTTCCCGATCTTCAAGGCGCTGACGCACTACGCGAACCCGGCGCTGGAATCCGCACAAATGAACGCGCCTGTGACGGTGGTTGCAGATCCTGCTGAGTGCCAATTCCAATTCAACCCGACCGGCACCAAAAAGTTTACCTCTTCGTGCGACATTGCAAAAGCCAAGCTCGCTGCTGCCTCGGTGAATTACCAGAACGAAACCGCGCCAGCAGGTACTCCAGCGGTCATCAAGGTGGGCGACAAGGCCTTGGAGTCATACAGCGCTGCCGGTCTGTCTAAGGAAGAAGCCACGGCCAAGGATAAGGAGTTCACAGATCAGTTGAAAGAACTGATCAAAGAGGCGGGCTATCCCGCCAAGGCCGATCCTGCACAGATCAATAAGCCCATGGTCTTGCTCCTGCTGTTCATCCTGGTGCTCTACGTGACCATGGTGTATGGCCCTATTGCTGCAATGCTGGTCGAAATGTTCCCGACCCGTATCCGCTACACATCGATGTCGCTTCCGTATCACATCGGCAACGGCTGGTTTGGCGGGCTGCTGCCAACGACCTCATTTGCGCTGGTGGCCTTCAAAGGCGACATCTACTACGGCCTCTGGTATCCGATCATCATTGCTCTTGTCACGGCATTCATTGGCACGCTGTTCGTGGCTGAGACCAAAGACAATGACGTACATCAGCACTGATTGAGTATTCTCTTATTCTTCAAACCGCCGGCCTTGCGCCGGCGTTTTTTTTGCATGCCTGCGTCACAGACGTTTGCATGAATAATGCATCATTCTGAAAACTTGTACGCGTAGTATGTGCTGAGTATCGTAGTTCGGCACGTCATGGGCTGCGATGCAGGAACGACAGTTTCATTTGTTGTGATCGCGTCACACCATCTTTCAGATTTGGCGAAAAGTGCCAAGGTCCAAAGTTTCCCGAGCAAGATGCCCTCTATCTGAGGGGAACTTTTTTGATTACAGTCGGTGACGGGTATTTGTCCACATATTCATTCTGCGATGCGCTCGCCTGGTTGAATTTTTGGGCACAAAGAATGACATCGAGGCACGGGAGAGACATCATGGATATCGAGTGGTTGGAGGATTTTCTGGTGCTCTCCGATCTATCCAGTTTCACTCGTGCTGCCCAGACTCGCAATGTGACGCAATCTGCGTTCAGCCGACGCATCAGATCGCTCGAGGATTGGGTTGGCATCCCGCTCGTTGATCGCGACACCGTGCCTCCGCGTCTGACCGTCGCCGGACATTTGTTCAGAGATGCGGCGCGCGAGATGGTCAGACAGCTGCAAGACACGCGCATCGCTTTAGGACACCGAAGTCGTGCATTTTCCGGCATAAAACTGTTTGTTTCTCACTCGTTGGTCGATCATTTGCTACCCGAGTGGATACAACACCTGAGCCGCCGCATCAGCGGGCTGAAGTTCGACATCACGGCTGGCGAAACCTACGACGGCATGGTTGCCTTGGCTGGTGGCCGCTGTGATTTGCTGATGGTTTACTACAGTCCAAATGCACCGATTACAGTCGATGAAAAATCCTGCGCGTCAGTCATTCTCGGAAAAGACCGGTTGGTGCCAGTGTGCTTGCCCGATGACGATGGCAGACCGAAATACGCGATCGGCGATATGCTTGCCGGAACCATCCCCATACTCACTTACCCTCCCGAGACCTTTTTCGGTCGGCTGCTGAACCGGATCATTCGCTTCGGCCCATCCCATCCCCATTTTGTCGCCGTTGCCCAAAGCCCCCATTCGAGAATACTTCGCAGGCTAGCAATGAATGGCGCCGGAGTGGCTTGGTTGCCTGAGCGTTGCACACTGGAAGATTGCGGCGCCAATCGGCTAGTGCAAATTCAGGGCGAGCAGTGGTGCTCGGAAGTAGAAATCCGCCTGTACGCGTCGCCCGAAAGAGCCAGACTACTTGAGCTGAATTTGTGGGAAAACATCAAGGATTGGCACGGAGCAGCAATCATCGACGACTAATTGAATTCATTACGCCGGAATCAGCAACCTATTCAATCTTGGAGGAAATCCCATTGAAGATCTTGTTGAAAGTCATGGGAGCGTCACTGTATCAACGTGTGACCCGCGCTCTTGCATCCTCAAATTCTCCTTTCCCCAGATCCTCAACTCAGGGAAAACTGATCCATTGGCAATTGGTTGAGCTCCTACCACCCTTTGATTCATCCTGTCTTGACAATGCAAGCGAAGAATTATCTTTTGTTCTGATGGAAGTCGATGATCTGGTTATCATTGAAAATCTTCGGACCATGGAGCAGAGGGAGTCTTTGCATGTTCGGTCGATGTACAGCCTCGAGCACGAACTCGCGCCACTCATCCTGGTTCTGAAACACGATATCCAAAACAGCGACCTTCTGGATATGCCAGAGATCGTATCGGACTGGATGATCGAGCCGGTCTCCATAAACGATCTAGTCCGCCGTATGTTCACCGGTATGAAGCGCAGGCATCGACTTCGATCCGAACTCGGTTATGGCATCCTCACCTTGCTGCCAGAATCAAGAATGCTTTGCTATGGCGGCAATTCTACCCAGCTAACTGTCTCGGAGGTCTCTGTTGCCGAGTTGTTTCTGAATCATTTTGGCACCGTGATACCCATTGAAGACATCCATCTGCTGTTCAAGATTGCAGGTCGATCCACCGAGGGAAGCAATATCCGGGTCACGATGTTCCAGCTGCGTTTCAAGATCGAGGCCGTAAGCCGCTGCCAGTTCACATTGACCAACACCTATAATGCGGGTTACGTGCTTCGGCACGTGCATACGCCGGACGCGGGTTACACTGATCTGGAAGCGAACCAGGATGTCGCGACTTACGATTGGTGGAGTTAGAGAAACGCTCAGTAAGATAGAGAGGCTGTGATGATGGAGGTACGCAAGAGCAGTGACCGTGGGCTGGCCGAACTGGGCTGGCTTCATTCGCGGCACAGCTTTTCTTTTGGTCACTACTACGACCCGGCGCACAGTGGTTTCGGGCCGCTTCTGGTGATCAATGAAGACCGGGTGATGCCCGGCAAAGGATTCGGCACGCACGGCCATCGCGACATGGAGATCATCTCTTACGTGCTCGATGGTGAACTGGCACACAAGGACAGCATGGGTAATGGCTCTGTGCTTCGCTACGGCGATGTGCAGCGCATGAGCGCCGGCAAGGGGGTGATGCACAGCGAGTTTAACCACTCGGAGAAGAGAGACGTTCATTTTCTGCAGATCTGGATACAGCCTTCGGTCAAAGGCATCGCACCCGGCTACGAGGAAAAGCATTTCGATGCTGACTCCAAGCGCGGCAAATTACGACTCATTGCCTCACCTGATGGTGCAGAAAACTCCGTGCGCATTCATCAAGATGCGCGGCTGTATGCATCCGTTCCAGAGCCGGGCACGGAGCTCGTTCTTCCGTTGGCGCCGGGTCGCATCGCTTACCTGCACTTGATCCGCGGCGCCATCGAAGCCAACGGTGTTGCGCTCAGCGGCGGAGATGCACTGAAAATTCGCGACCAACCCAAGGTCGAGCTGCGCCAAGCTGATGACGCCGAATTGCTGCTCTTCGACCTGCCTGTTTGATGTGCTTGCCAAAGCTGAACGACTATCCAGGGATGAGAGCTGGCTACTCTCCCCGCCAGCCTTGCCTGGCAGGAGAAAAAGCCACCCATTCAGCGCCCGCCGGGAGTCGTGGCGCCATGCAAGCCCCGATTGCGGCATAATCGAGCCTGTGTACTGACAACGCGGCGTCGCAAGGGCGGCCGTCGCATTGTCAGCACACAGGCCAGATTATGCCGCAATCAGGGCTGGCATGGCGCCAGGATTGCCGACGAGCGCGGGATTGGCGGCTTTTACCCCGCTGTGCAAGGCGGGCAA
>JBEDGK010000266.1:0-5756 GCA_041174665.1 Pseudomonadota bacterium | reverse complement strand
GGATTCGTCCAATACAGATGAGGATGCTCCGGGTCGCGCACGGTCAGGTGCCCGGCAAATCCATAATCGAGATTAAATAAAGCAAACGCACGGCAAGCAGCGACCAGCCGCTGCTTCAGATAGTGTCGGTGCTCTTCATGCGAACGAAATTCCGGAATGCTGGGGAATATTCTTCCGTCTTGTTCGGGTTGATAGATCGATACACGGTCTTGCAATAATTGTTTTTGTTCCAGTTGGCCAGGAAGCGAATTCATTAATGCCCTCTTGTTAGGTAGTTGGGGGGTGGTTATCGTTATTTTTGCGCGCAGCCCAGACTGTCGTCCCTTCGTCTCCGTAGGTCTCGGCATGCATCGCGCCGGCCAGCACATGGTAGGTATCTCCTGAGCTGAGCGTGCGCGGTGATTCGCCCGCCACAAACAAGTTCATCACGCCGCTGACCACGATCCCGTTGGCTTCGAAAGGATGGCTGTGCTCTTCCAATCGGGTCTGGGGTGGCCATGTGCGCTCGATGACCTCGTCATAGCCGGCGGCCAGCATCAGCGATCGAAATTGGTTAAAAGTTAATTCCATGCCGGGTTCATTGGGTGGATCAGGACAGCGGGCATATCGTGGGATTATCGAAGCGATTTGTCCAGAAAAAAAGCCTGTGCCGCGTTTGCTGTCGATACTAGGTCAATCGGGCTCAGGACAAAGGCGCTGTGCATGCATCGCAGCATAATCGGCCCGCAGCGTCGATGATACGCGAATCGGCTGGGATCATCCTCTTTGATGCGGCGCGCAAAATTTAGATTTTTGCCGAATCTACCGGCTACCTCGAGGCCTTTGCGCGGAGTATGATCGCTACCAGTATTCAACCAGCATTCAATCTGCATTCAACCAGCGCTGAGCCAGCACTCACTCAGCATTCGACAAAGGGGATACTGCGTGTCGATTCTCCACAGCGTGCACAGAGGCACACGAGGGTTCTTTGTCGCACTGCTGCTGTCGGCATTGCCGGCCAGCGCGCGAGAACCCCTGCCGCTGTTTGATGCGCATATCCACTTTAGCGTTGGTGCGACCTCGGTCTATACACCGGCCGCTGCGATGCAGATACTCGATTCGGCTGGGGTACGAGCTGCAATCCTGTCCAGCACGCCGAATGATGGCACGCTGGCGCTGCACACTGCCTATCCTGATCGCTTCATTCCCTTCCTGCGGCCTTACAGAAAAACACGCAATCTCTCGGAGTGGAGCGAGGAAAGACGCAACTGGTACAAAGACCCGCAGACCGTGCCATTTCTTGAACAGGAACTCAAACGCGGCATATTTCGCGGTATCGGAGAATTTCATGTCGATGGACATGAAGTCGACACACCAGTGATGCATGGGCTTGTCATGCTTGCGAAAAAACACGGGCTCTGGCTGATGGCTCACTCTGACGCTGATGCGATAGAAAAACTCTTTACCTTCGATCCGACAGCAAAAATCCTGTGGGCGCACACCGGCATGGGCGAGCCGCCAGAGCGCGTGGCCCGGCTGCTCGAGCGCTATCCCCACCTGTATGGAGAACTCTCGTATCGGTCTGGGGTCAGTGGCGGGCTCTCGGCCGAATGGCGTGCATTGCTGTTGCGGTTCCCTGAGCGCTTTGTGTATGGGTCCGATACTTGGGTACCCTCGCGCTGGGCCGAGGTGAAATCACTGACATCGGACGCGCGTGATTGGCTGGCTACCTTGCCCGTGAGCGTCGCTGAGCATATCGCGCACAAAAACGCCGAGCGCCTGTTTGGACCGATGGGCGCGCCCGCCAAACACTGAGCTCCGTCTTAGCACGAGACTGAGCGCGAGACTGCGATCACGGGTTCAGATTCTGTTAATCTTTGCTTTCCTGAATAATAAATACAATAAAAGGAGACTCGTCGCATGCTTCTCAATGACAAAGTCGCTGTCATCACCGGCGGCGCAGGCATCCACGGCCTGGGCTTTGCAACGGCCCGCGCCATGGCTGAACAAGGCGCCATCATCGCGATACTCGACCTTGAACATGCGGATCCGGCAAGCGCCGCTGCATCATTGGGCGGCAAACATCTCGGTCTGGTCACCGATGTCACTGACAAAGCTGCCTGCGAAGCAGCCTCTGCGGCTGTCATCAAAGCGTTCGGCCGAATCGATATTCTGATCAATAACGCCGGCATCACTCAGGCAGCGCAGACACTGGACATTACGGCCTCCGACTACGACCGAATTCTTGATGTCAGTCTACGCGGCACGCTGCAGATGTCTCAGGCCGTGCTTCCGTTCATGCGACAGCAGAAATCCGGCGCGATCGTCTGCATCTCTTCAGTCTCTGCGCAACGCGGCGGCGGCATTCTGGGCGGGCCGCACTACTCGGCGGCCAAAGCCGGTGTGCTGGGCCTGGCGCGCGCGATGGCGCGCGAGTTCGGGCCTGAGGGCATACGCGTCAATTGCATCGCACCGGGACTGATCGAAACGGACATCATTCAGGGCAAGCTCAGCGCCGAACGCAAGCAAGAGATTGCCAGCACCATTCCCCTTGCCAGACTGGGCCGTGCTTCTGATGTGGCGGGTGCCTGCGTATTCCTTGCCAGTGATTTGTCGGCCTACTGCACTGGCGTCACGCTCGACGTCAATGGCGGCATGCTGATTCACTGAATCAGCTCGCCCGCCTTAGCCACTGTCGCAAAACATCGTTACCGGAGATTTTTATGTCCGATCTCTCGACGCTTGAGAAAAGCGCATATCGCATCCGACGTCTCGCCCTGATGATGGGTGAAGTACAAGGCCAGGGCTACATCGGCCAGGCACTCGGATGGGCTGATGTGCTGGCCGTCGCCTATTGTCATGCCATGAAGCTTCGTCCGTCGGAGCCCGACTGGGAAGAGCGCGACCGCTTTCTTCTCTCCCACGGGCATTATGCGATTGCGCATTACGCGGCGCTGATCGAAGCCGGCATCCTGGATGAAAAGGAATTGGACACCTATGGCAGCGATGACAGCCGGCTGCCCATGTCTGGCATGGCCACCTATACCCCTGGAATGGAAATCTCGGGCGGTTCGCTGGGACAGGGTCTGGCCATTGGCGTGGGTATCGCGCTGGGCTTAAAGCGCAAGAAGAATCCTGCCTTCGTCTACAACTCGATGTCGGATGGTGAACTGGACGAGGGATCAACCTGGGAAGCAGCCATGGGGGCGGCTCAGTATCAGCTGGATAACCTGATCTGTCTGGTGGACATCAACAATCAGCAGGCGGATGGTCCGTCGAGCAAGGTGATGGGATTCGAGCCTTTGGCCGACAAGTGGGCGGCGTTTGGCTGGCATGTGCAACGCGTGAATGGCAATGATCTGCCAGCGGTGGTCGGCGCCTTCGATACCGCGCGCCATCTCGCCGAAGCCCAACCCCGCGTCATCCTGTTTGACACGCTGATGGGCAAAGGCATCCCTTTTTTAGAGCAGCGAGAGAAAAACCATTTCATCCGCGTCGATCCGCCCGAATGGAAGCAGGCGCTGGCAATACTTGACCAGTCCCAATCCTGAGGAGCCATGTCTTGAATACTTCTGTCACTGGAAAAAAGCCGCGACTAACCACCTCGGCCATGATTGCCTCAATCGCCTCTGACGATCAGCGCATCCGGGCGGCTCCATTCGGCAAGGCGCTCGTCGACTACGCGGCCGATCAGCCCGAGGTGGTAGGACTCACGGCGGATCTGGCCAAGTACACCGATCTGCATCTGTTTGCACAGGCTTATCCCGATCGCTTCTACCAGATGGGGATGGCCGAACAGCTCCTGATGGCAGCCGCCGGCGGCATGGCTAAAGAGGGCTTGGTGCCCTTCGCCACTACCTATGCTGCCTTCGGCACACGTCGTGCCTATGACTTCATCCATCAGGTGATCGCCGAAGAAAACCTGAACGTCAAAATCTGCTGCGCGCTGCCTGGCCTAACCACCGGCTATGGCCCGAGTCATGCCGCCATTGAAGATATCGCAATGATGCGCGGCATGCCGGGTATCACGATTGTCGATCCTTGCGACGCGCTGGATATCGAACAAGCCGTGCCGGTGATAGCGCGTCACAAAGGTCCGGTCTATATGCGCCTGTTGCGCGGCAATGTGCCGCTCGTGCTGGATGAGGTAAGCGGCTATCAATTCGAGCTGGGCAAAGCCAAGCTACTGCAAGATGGGGCTGATGTACTGATCATCTCCAGCGGCCTGATGACGATGCGCGCGCTGGAGGCGGCTAAAGTGCTGGCGGCCGACCAAGTGAGTGTCGCCGTGCTCCATTGTCCGACCATCAAGCCGCTGGATGAGCACACCATCGTCGATGCCGTGCGCAGCAAATCAAGGCTGGTGGTGGTCGCAGAAAATCACTCGGTGATCGGCGGTCTTGGTGAGGCCGTTGCGAGCGTACTGCTGCGCCACCGCGCATACCCTGCCGGTTTCGAGCTGGCGGGTTTGCCCGACGCCTTCCTCGACGCGGGCGCACTGCCCACGCTGCACGACCGCTATGGCATCAGCCGAGATGCGCTCGCGGCGCGTATCAAGGCATGGATGAACTGATCAAGGCGAAATCAGCATGAATATCAATTTTATTGGAGTGGGTGCCATCGGATTACCGATGGCGCTGCAAATACAGCGAGCCGGCCATCAGGTCACCGGTGTTGATGTAGGAGAAAACATCGTCGCCCAAGCGCGAGAGCATGGACTGCCCGCAATCCTCGGCATGTCGAATGCGCCCACAGCCGATCTGGTGGTCGTCATGGTGGCGACACCGGATCAGCTCGCCATGCTGGTGGGGCAGATCACGAATCCTGTTCGTGGGCAGTTGTGGATCATCATGTCCACGGTGGGACCTGAGTCAGTACGCGAACAGGGTGAGCGCTTGCGGAGCTTGGGTCTGCGGGTGGTGGATGCGCCAGTCACGGGGGGCGTCGCGCGAGCCAAGACTGGAGCGCTGGTAATCTTTGCTGCAGGCGCTGCGAACGACATTGAGACGGCAATGCCGATTCTGCACAGTATGGGCACCGTTCATGTCACAGGTCACAATCTTGGCGACGGCCAGAGTATCAAGGTGGTCAATCAGCACCTGTGCTCGGTCCATCTGGCGGCCGCCGCAGAGGCGCTCAGCCTGGCGCAGTCACTGGGATTAGACCCGGCCAAGGTACTGTCGCTGGTCGAAAAAGGTGCTGCGGGTTCGTGGATGCTCTCAGATCGCGGCCCGCGCATGCTCGAAGGAACCGATGTGCAAGTGACCAGTACGATCAACATCTTCGTGAAGGACAGTGGGCTGGTGGCGGCCGCCGGAGCTTCCTGCGGCGCACAGCTGCCGCTCTTGGAAATCGCCCATGGTCGCTTTTGTCAGGCAGCCGAGAGGGGCTTGGGCTTACGCGATGACAGCCGGGTCATTGAGACTTGGTAAACGGCTCTTGCGCGATTCGCGCGTGCCCGAGGATCCCCACCCACCGCATCCGGTCTCCGGGTTTTTAAGCCATTCATCGGTGGGGCGCTTTTTTGTCAGTGATCGCGAACCTCACCCGGATCTCTGAGATCAAAAGAATTCTGCCTCCGCACTTATTTTCGGAGAATATTGATATTTTCTTTGCATAAAGCTAAATACATGTCATAGTGAACTCATGGATCCAGCATCTGAGCAGGTAATCAACGCAAAAATTGCGCAACTTCAGTCTGATATTGCTGTTTTGCGCGACGGCTACATGGTGATCAACAAGCGCTACACACAGACGCTTGATTCGATGAAGCACTT
>JBEDGK010000265.1:0-5438 GCA_041174665.1 Pseudomonadota bacterium | reverse complement strand
GATTTGACCTTAGCTTGCGGGCGCACGGGGACTTCCCCGGACAAATACGGCTAAAGCGAGCTCGAATCGATGTACGAATCCAGCCCGACAGCCACAAGTGCTCTCGGGCTTTTTGTTTTTTGTGCAGGTAAAACGCTGTCAATGAAATCCATAGGAAATGTCAAACCGCAGTCGATGCATTTCGCCGAGCCGCTGCCTCTGCAGAGCGGCGCCGTGCTGTCCGACTACACATTGGTCTACGAGACCTATGGCACGCTGAATGCTGATTGCTCAAATGCCGTGCTGGTCTGTCACGCGTTGAATGCATCGCATCATGTCGCCGGCACCTATGAAGGCCAGCCCAAGAGCACGGGCTGGTGGGACAACATGGTGGGCCCCGGCAAGCCGTTGGATACCCACCGTTTCTTTGTCATCGGCGTCAATAATCCAGGCTCATGCTTCGGCTCCACCGGCCCCATGCACACCAATCCGGCCACAGGAAAGCCATACGGCGCGTCGTTCCCGGTGGTGACAGTCGAAGACTGGGTGCATGCACAGGCCCGCCTGGCCGATGCGCTTGGCATCCGCAAATTTGCGGCGGTGATGGGTGGTTCGCTCGGCGGCATGCAAGCACTGGCCTGGAGCACGCTGTATCCCGATCGTGTCGCGCATTGTCTCGTGATTGCCTCCACGCCCAAGCTTTCGGCGCAAAATATTGCGTTCAATGATGTCGCACGTCAGGCCATACTGACGGACCCGGATTTTCATGACGGTGATTTTTACGCACATGGTGTCGTACCCAAGCGCGGCCTGCGTGTCGCGCGCATGATCGGCCATATCACGTATTTGTCTGACGACGACATGGCTGAGAAATTTGGCCGCGATCTGCGCGGCACGGATTACCAGTTCGGCTACGGGATTGATTTCGAGATCGAATCCTATCTGCGCTATCAGGGTGACAAATTTTCCGAGTATTTTGATGCCAATACCTATTTGCTGATCACCAAGGCGCTTGATTATTTTGATCCCGCGCGCGCCTGCCATGGCGATCTTTCCGTGGCGTTATCGGGCACACAGGCCGAGTTTCTCGTGGTGTCATTTACCACCGACTGGCGCTTCGCGCCCGAGCGCAGCCGAGAGATCGTGCAGGCACTGGTGAAAAACGAGCGGCGTGTCAGCTACGCCGAGATCGATGCGCCGCACGGACATGATGCCTTCCTGCTTGACGATCCACGCTACATGGCTGTGGTGCGCGCGTATTACGACAAGGTCTGGAGCGGACTCGATATGCAGGTGCCTGCAGTGCAGCAGGAGGCCGCATGATCACGGAGCGCTTTGCCGGCTTGCGCGCCGATCTCGCCTTCATCGCGCACTGGGTAACACCCGGCGCACGTGTGCTTGATCTAGGCTGCGGAGATGGCGCGATGATGGAATATCTGCAAGTGGAAAAAAACTGTACCGGTTATGGTGTCGAGATTGATGACACTCGCATACCGCGTTGCGTGCACCGTGGTGTGTCGGTGATACAGCAAGATCTGGAGGGTGGGCTGGCCATGTTCGCCGACGATGCCTTCGACAGCGTACTGTGCCTCTCTGCGCTGCAGATGATGAAAAATGTCGAGGGTGTGCTGCGCGATATCGCGCGCGTTGGACACGAGGCCATCGTTTCTTTCCCCAACTTTGCCCATTGGCCGCATCGGCTATCCTTGCTCACTGGCCACATGCCGGTGTCCGAAAGCCTGCCCTATCAGTGGTATGACACGCCCAACCTGCGTTGTGCGACCATTAGCGACTTTTCCGATCTTGCTGACGAGGTCGGGTTGCAGGTGATCGAGTGCGTTGCGCTCAAAGAAGACGGCACGCCGGTCGCTTTCCTGCCGAACTGGCGCGGTAGTCTTGCGGTGTTCCGGCTTCGTAAAAAATAGACTATCCCTGACACTGGGCGCATGAATATACCTTCCACTTCAGCCACGCCTGCGGCGAGCGGCTGGCGGCATTACTTCAGCCGGCACATGCTGATTTGCGTGATGCTGGGCTTCACCTCGGGCCTGCCGCTCTTCATTTTGTATAACTTGCTGTCAGCTTGGCTGAAAGCTGAGCAAGTCGACCTGAAATCCATTGGGTTGTTCGCGTTGGTAGGTTTTCCATACACGTGGAAATTTCTCTGGTCTCCGCTGATGGATCGCTTCCATTTTCCACTGCTGGGCCGTCGTCGCGGGTGGATGTTTTTCACCCAGCTTGCCTTGCTTGCAGCAGTTGGTAGCATGGGCTTTTTCTCGCCACTGACGGAATTGAGTGCTGTGGTGACACTCGCAGGATTCATCGCATTTTTATCGGCCAGCCAGGATATCGTGATCGATGCATACCGGCGCGAGCTCTTGTCCGATGCCGAGCAGGGCTCGGGTACTGCGCTGTTCGTCAATGCGTACAAGATGTCTACGCTGATACCGGGGTCACTTTCTCTGATCCTCTCCGACTTTCTCAGTTGGCAGCTCGTATTTGGTATCACCGCCTTGTTCATGCTACCTGGACTGTTTACCACCTTGCTCATCAGCGAGCCGGCCATTTACGGTGAACCACCGCGCACGCTCCGTGAGGCCGTCATTGAACCCTTCCGCGAATTCATGCAGCGCAGTGGCTTCTCACAAGCGATGCTGATATTGGCCTTCATCTTCCTGTACAAGCTTGGCGATTCCATGGCGACCGCGCTGGCCACGCCGTTTTACATGGAGCTGGGCTACACCCGCACGCAGATCGGACTAGTGGCAAAGAATGCAGGCCTGTGGGCCAGCTTAGCGGGCGGCATCATCGGCGCAGTCTGGCTGGAAAAAACTGGCGTCAACCGTGGCCTTTGGATCTTTGGCGTGTTGCAGGCGGTCGCGATTCTCGGTTTTGCCTTGCTCGCTCAAACGGGAGTGGCAGCGGCCGGTGCAGAACCGAGTAGCGTGCTGCTGGGTCTGGTGATTGGCCTTGAAGCTTTTGCCGTCGGTCTTGGCACTGCAGCGTTCACGGCCTATATCGCGACGACGACGGACCAGCGCTACACCGCGACGCAGTTTGCGCTGTTCACCAGCCTGGCTGCCGTGCCGCGCACCTTTTTCAATGCGCTGACAGGTTTCATCGTTGCGCAGACAGGCTGGTTTGTCTTCTTCCTGATCTGCTTTGTGC
The DNA here is from genome assembly GCA_041174665.1 of Pseudomonadota bacterium. Lineage (GTDB taxonomy): Bacteria > Pseudomonadota > Gammaproteobacteria > Burkholderiales > Burkholderiaceae_D > Pernthalerella. Next base: position 2,291 of record JBEDGK010000265.1, on the reverse strand, counting down.
TGGCTATTCCCGGCATGCTGTTGTTACCAAAGATCGCGCCGTGGAATGCGGATCGGCCTCAGCAAGAGCAATGATTCATTGCTGAATTTTTAGCACGAGCATCAGCACGACGGCAGCAGCCATTGCAGCAGTTGCTGTCCAGCCCAGCCACTTCAACTGGTGCTTGACCACGAAAGCACCCATGACTTGGCGTTCGCTGGCCATGCCCTCGCCGGTGACACGTCCAATGCGCGCGCTACACTGCTGGTTGATGGGCAAGCTGACTGCGGGACTCAACACAATGGATGATCGATGCTGAATAGGCTCTGGCTGAGTTTTTTCGTCATTGCCGCTGGCAGTGCCATGTGGCGCTGGCTGGTCGTAGGCGATGCAGCCGTGTTTGCAGCAATGGTCGACAGCCTGTTCGCGATGGCAAAACTGTCGGTCGAAGTGATGATCCTGCTGTTCGGCACGCTCACGCTCTGGCTGGGTTTTCTGCGCATCGCAGAAAAAGCCGGACTGGTTGAGGCGCTGTCGCGCCGGCTGTCGCCGCTGTTCACGCGACTGATGCCCGAGGTGCCGCCTGGTCATCCCGCGCTGGGGCTGATCACCATGAATTTCACCGCGAATGCACTGGGTCTGGATAATGCCGCTACACCGATAGGGCTCAAGGCCATGCGCGAATTGCAGTCGCTGAATCCTTCCCCTGAGGTCGCGAGCAACGCACAGATACTATTTCTGGTGTTGAATGCCTCGTCGCTGACACTGCTGCCGGTGTCGATTTTCATGTATCGCGCGCAGCAGGGGGCGGCCGATCCTACCTTGGTTTTTCTGCCGATATTGCTGGCGACTGCAGCATCCACGATCGCGGGATTTTTATCGGTGGCCTTCGTTCAGCGGCTGAGGTTACGCGACCCCGTGGTGATGGTCAGCCTGCTTGCCATTGCGCTCGTACTTGGCAGCTGCATCGCCGTGTTGTCCGGGTTGTCGTCAGCTGCGCTGGCGTCACTTTCCTCGCTGCTGGGTAATGCCTTACTGTTCGGACTCATTCTGCTATTCGTCGTTGTCGGTGCGTTGCGACGCGTTCCTGTGTATGAAGCCTTTATCGATGGCGCACGCGAAGGCTTCGAGGTGGCGAAGCATCTGTTGCCCTATTTGGTGGCGATGCTGTGCGCGGTGGGCGTGCTGCGGGCATCGGGCGCACTCGATTTGCTGCTTGGACTGATACGTGGCGGCGTGGACTGGTTCGGCTGGGACAATCGCTTCGTCGATGCGCTGCCGACCGCGCTGGTTAAACCTTTCTCCGGCAGTGCAGCGCGCGCGATGCTGATCGAGACCATGAGCACGCAGGGTGTCGATAGTTTTGCGGCGTTGTTGTCCGCCACCGTGCAGGGGAGTACCGAGACAACGTTCTACGTGCTGGCGGTGTATTTTGGCGCCGTCGGCATACAGCGCGCGCGTCATGCAGTGGCTTGCGCGCTGTTTGCCGATCTGGCGGGAGTGATGGCGTCGATTGGGGTGTGTTACTGGTTTTTCGGCTGAGTGGAATCAGGCAGGCCAGTCATAGCTGATCGTTAGCGGCGCATGATCGGAAAACCGCTGATCCTTGTACACTGCAGCGTTTTTCGCGGTCGCCGCAACGCCCGGCGTGGCGATGTGATAATCGATGCGCCAACCCACATTGTTCGCCCAGGCCTGTCCGCGATTGCTCCACCAAGTATAGGCTTCGCCCATCGTCTCGGGATGTAGTAATCGGTACACATCGCGCCAGTCTGCCTCATCGAATACGGACGTCATCCAGGCGCGCTCTTCTGGGAGGAAGCCAGAGTTTTTCTGGTTGCTTCTCCAGTTTTTCAGGTCGATTTCTTTGTGCGCGATATTCCAGTCGCCGCAGATCACCACTTCGCGCCCTGACTTGCGCAGTTTCACCAGATGCGGCATGAAAGCTTCCATGAAGCGAAACTTTGCCTGCTGACGCTCGTCGCTGGAAGAGCCGGATGGGCAGTACAGCGAGATCACCGACAGCTTGCCGATATCGACCTGTACATAGCGACCCTCGGCATCGAACTCTGCATTGCCAAATCCGGTGGTCGCGGAATCTGGCTTCCTGCGTGAGTAGACGCCGGTGCCCGAATAGCCTTTCTTCTCGGCGTAATGAAAGTGGCCGTGGTAGCCAAACGGTGACAGAAAGATATCCGTCATGTCCGCTTCCTGCGCTTTCAGCTCCTGTACGCAGATGAAATCTGCCTCTTGCTTCTGCATCCATTCAAAAAAATTCTTTTTGGCGGCGGAGCGTATGCCGTTCAGATTGG
>JBEDGK010000264.1:0-5237 GCA_041174665.1 Pseudomonadota bacterium | reverse complement strand
CGGCGTCTCTTCGGCAATGTCATAGACACGCGAGGTGAGGATTTTCTTCAGGTAGTCGGTGCTCATGATGCGAACATTATAATTGAGCGTGCATGGCTTATCCGGCCTGCTGTCTGCGCGTCGCGCTCATCCTTGCTCCCCTTCCATGCTTGATGCTGCCGTCATTCACTTGCTCAACCTGCTCGCGCTTCCCGAAGTCAGCCTGTCTGCGCTGTTTGTCATCAGCCTGTTGTCCGCCACCCTGCTGCCCATGGGATCCGAGCCCGCCGTATTTGCCATCGTCAAGATGAATGAATCCTTGTTTTGGCCTGCGGTGATGGTCGCCACCGCCGGCAACACGACCGGCGGTTTGATCACGTATGCGATGGGGTATGGCGCAAGACATGCATTTCATCGCGAGCGACAGACAGCATGGTTCGCTTGGCTGCAACGCTTCGGCCCCAAAACCTTGCTGCTGTCCTGGCTGCCGGTGATCGGAGACCCCCTGTGTGCGCTGGCTGGCTGGCTGGGAATGCCGTTGCTGCAGAGCGCGTTGTACATGGCGCTGGGCAAACTGCTGCGCTACCTCACCATGACGACGCTGCTGATCGCCGTGCCCGACAGCTTCTGGCATCGGGTGCTGCATTGGGTGTAGCAACAAGTGTTCCGTTGAGTGAGATTCAGGCCGTATTCTTCGCGCATTGTGCAATGCACTACGTTAGAATGATCGATTATGTAACTCATGCACCCGGTTTCCCTGAATGAACGCCCCAGCGCACCTTCCCTCCTTGCTGACCAACGTGCCGGAAGGCGCCCAGCCGCCACGCTTGCGCGAGATCCCCTACAACTACACGTCGTTCTCCGATCGCGAGATCGTCATCCGTTTGCTGGGTGCTAGTGCCTGGGACTTGTTATCCAGCCTGCGCGCCGCGCGCCAGACCGGTCGTTCCGCGCGCATGCTGTACGAAGTGCTCGGCGATATCTGGGTCGTTCGTCGTAATCCTTACCTGCAAGATGACCTGCTCGACAATCCCGGCCGTCGCGACGCCCTGATCGACGCGCTGTATCACCGCTTAGGCGAGGTCGAGCGCCGGCGACAGAGCAGCCACGAAGATCAGCGCGCCGCTACGATCACCCGGGAGCGCAACGCAAATGTCGGCACGCTGCTCGCTGCTGCGCGCAAAGCCGTCGAAGCCTTCGCCGAAGAATTCGTGCAGATGCAAGACTTGCGTCGCCGCACGCTGCGCGTGCTTGGACGTTACACCGCGCGTGACAACATCAAATTCGATGGCTTGTCACGTGTCTCTCACGTCACGGACGCCACCGACTGGCGCGTCGAATATCCTTTCGTTGTCATTACACCTGACACCGAAGAAGAGATCGCCGGTCTGGTCAAGGCTTGCATCGAACTCGGGCTGACCATCATTCCGCGTGGCGGCGGCACGGGTTATACCGGCGGCGCGATACCGCTGACACCCATCTCCGCAGTGATCAACACCGAGAAGCTTGAAACGCTGGGCGAGGTCGAGATGCGTCTCCTGCCTGGCGCTGAACGCGAATACGCAACGATTTATTCAGGCGCCGGTGTTGTCACCAAGCGCGTGGCCGATGCTGCAGAGCGAGCCGGCTTTGTCTTTGCGGTGGACCCCACCTCGGCTGAAGCTTCCTGCATTGGCGGCAATATTGCGATGAATGCCGGCGGAAAAAAAGCCGTGCTATGGGGTACCGCGCTCGACAATCTGGCGAGCTGGCGCATGGTCGATCCCAACGGCGACTGGCTTGAGGTCACGCGCCTGGATCACAACCTCGGCAAGATTCACGAGGTTGATGTCGCGCGATTCAAACTCGAATGGACCCATCCCGCCGAGCGCGGACGCGCGCGACCCAATGCGCCGTTCAAGACCGAGATCCTGTCTATCGAGGGCCGCCGCTTCCGCAAGGCCGGCCTTGGCAAGGATGTGACCGACAAATTCCTTGCGGGTCTTCCCGGCGTGCAGAAAGAAGGCTGCGATGGTCTGATCACCTCGGCGCGTTGGATACTGCACAAGATGCCTAAGCACACACGCACCGTATGCCTTGAATTCTTCGGGCAGGCGCGAGACGCTATTCCTTCGATTGTCGAGATCAAGGCCTATCTGGATGCTGAAACCAAAAAAGGCGGCGCGATACTCGCCGGCCTCGAGCATCTGGATGAACGCTACCTGAAAGCCGTCGGCTACGCGACCAAGTCCAAGCGCGGTGTGTTGCCCAAAATGGCGCTGTTCGGCGATATCGTTGGCGATGATGAGGAGGCCGTCGCGCGCGCCACCTCTGAAGTCATTCGTATCGCCAATACCCGGGTGGGAGAAGGCTTTGTGGCGGTCAGCCCCGAGGCGCGCAAAAAATTCTGGCTTGATCGCGCACGCACCGCAGCGATAGCCCGCCATACCAATGCCTTCAAGATCAATGAAGATGTGGTGATACCGCTTGATCGTATGGGTGAGTACACCGACGGTATCGAGCGAATTAACATCGAACTCTCGATCAGCAATAAGCTGGAACTGCTGTCCGAGCTTTCCGCCTTTTTCGAGCGCGGCCATCTGAAGCTGGGCAAGAGCGAAGATACCGAGGGCTTCGAGATACCTCCTGACGAGCTGCTCGAAGATCGCGTCGCCGAGGCCCTTGCACTAATCGCCAAGATGCGCGCCCGGTGGTCATGGCTACTGGCGAATGTCAACCTGCACCTGTCTGATGCGCGCCAGTCGCTCAACGAGCACGGTATGGAGACGCTGCTCACTGAGATCGATGTACGAATCGCAACTCAGCCAGCCGCTGCGATATTCGATCTCCTGCAAGACCGCACGATACGCATCTCGTGGAAATCCGATGTGCGCGCAGTGCTGCGCCAGATCTTCGGTGGCGCCGCATTCCGCCCAATACTCGATGAATGCAGTGCGATCCATCAGCGCGTACTGCGCGGTCGCGTGTTTATCGCGCTGCACATGCATGCCGGCGACGGCAATGTGCACACCAACATCCCGGTCAATTCCGACAATTACACGATGCTGCAGACCGCGCATGCGGCGGTCGAGCGCATCATGGCGCTGGCGCGTTCGCTCGATGGCGTGATCTCCGGCGAGCATGGTATCGGTATCACCAAGCTTGAATTTCTCACCGACGACGAGATCAGCGAATTCCGCGACTACAAGCAGCGCATCGATCCCGAAGGTCGCTTTAATAAAGGCAAGCTGCTCAACTCTCCCGAGCTGCATGCCGATCTACGCAACGCCTACACGCCGTCATTCGGGTTGATGGGGCATGAATCGCTGATCATGCAGCAAAGCGATATCGGCGCGATCGCCAGCAGCGTCAAGGATTGCCTGCGTTGCGGCAAGTGCAAGCCCGTTTGCGCAACGCATGTGCCGCGCGCGAATCTACTTTACTCACCACGCAACAAGATCCTCGCAACTTCGCTCTTGGTCGAAGCCTTCCTGTATGAGGAGCAGACCCGTCGCGGCGTCTCTATACGGCACTGGGAAGAATTCGAAGATGTCGCCGACCACTGCACCGTGTGCCACAAGTGTGTGACACCGTGCCCTGTCGATATCGACTTTGGCGATGTCTCGATGAACATGCGCAACCTGTTGCGCAAGATGGACAAGAAGTCGTTCAACCCCGGCACAGCCGCATCAATGTTTTTCCTGAATGCGAACGACCCGGCCACGATCAATGCGACCCGGCAGCTGATGATCGGCTGGGGTTACAAGGCGCAGCGTTTGGCGAACGATCTGCTGAAAAAGTTCGCGAAAAAGCAGACCAAGGCACCACCTTCCACGCATGGCAAGCCGCCCGTGCGCGAACAGGTGATCCATTTCGTGAACAAGAAGATGCCGGGTAATTTGCCGAAGAAGGCGGCGCGCGCGCTGCTGGACATCGAAGACGATAATTTCGTGCCCATCATCCGCGACCCCAAAGCCACCAGCGCGGACACCGAGGCCGTGTTTTATTTCCCGGGTTGTGGCTCTGAGCGGCTGTTCTCGCAAGTGGGCCTCGCGACACAGGCGATGCTCTGGCATGTGGGCGTGCAGACCGTGCTGCCGCCGGGCTATCTGTGCTGCGGCTACCCTCAACGCGGCTCGGGCGATTTCGACAAGGCCGAAAAGATCATCACCGATAACCGCGTGTTGTTCCATCGCGTGGCCAACACACTGAACTACCTCGACATCAAGACCGTGGTGGTCTCTTGCGGCACCTGCTATGACCAGCTGCAGGGCTATGAATTCGAAAAGATCTTTCCCGGTTGCCGCATCGTCGATATCCATGAATACCTGCTGGAGAAAGGCGTGAAGCTGGAAGGTGTGAACGGCACGCGCTACATGTATCACGATCCTTGCCACAGCCCGATGAAGCAGCAGGATCCGCTGAAGACCGTGAACAGCCTGATCACCACCATTGATGCGCAAAAGATCGAAAAGAACGATCGCTGCTGCGGTGAGTCCGGCACACTGGCCATTGCCCGTCCCGATATTTCGACCCAGATCCGCTTCCGCAAGGAGGCCGAGATAGTGAAGGGAGCCGATAAGCTGCGCGCCGACGGTTTCAAGGGTGACGTCAAAATTCTCACCTCCTGCCCGTCCTGTCTGCAGGGCCTGTCGCGCTATGGCGAGGATGCGGGCACCGATGCTGATTACATCGTCGTCGAGATCGCCCGCCATCTACTCGGCGAGAACTGGATGCCTGACTATGTCACGCGTGCGAACAACGGCGGCATCGAGCGCGTGCTGGTGTAAGCATGAGTGCGCGGGTGTCAGGCTGCGAGCTGTGCGAATCGCCGGGCGGCGAAGTGCTGCATCAGGGTGGACAGTTTCGTGTCGTGCTGGTCGATGATGCACTGTATCCCGGCTTTTGCCGATTGATCTGGCATGATCATGTAAAGGAAGTCACCGACCTGAATGAGCTGGATCGCATGCTGCTGATGGATGTGTTGTGGCAGGTCGAGCAGGTGCTGCGCGAAGTGATGCAGCCCGAGAAGATCAACCTCGCCAGCCTCGGCAATGTCGTTCCTCATCTGCACTGGCATCTGATACCGCGCTACACCGATGACGCCCATTTCCCCGCACCCGTCTGGGCCGAAGCCAAGCGCCAGCCTTCGGCGGTTTCGCTGAAGGTTCGAGTTGAACGCTTGCCTGCGCTTCGTGCGAAGATGCAGCAAGGTCTCTCCACTTACCCATAGTCTCTCTTAGTTCAGCTTCTCCGAAGCCAGCGATATGAACGCAGAT
>JBEDGK010000263.1:0-4596 GCA_041174665.1 Pseudomonadota bacterium | reverse complement strand
ATTCATCGGCGATGCCGGAGCAGGCTGCCACCGGTCATGATGCACCGGGTACTCATGCCGCCGCCGCACCGCCTGCGCCTAAGGCGCAGGCCGCAGCGCCGCGAGAAGATAGCGTCCCGTCAACCAAGGGTTGGGTGCGGTTCCCCTGAATATGAGCACATAAAGCCCACCCGATAGCAGAGAGATAACACTCTGAGCGTTCAGCCATATGCTGCTGGACGCGATTGGAGAGTGAATGCAGAATGGCCCGACGACAACGATGTCGTCGGGCTTTTTTTTCGTCCGTCAGCGGAGCGCATATGAAAAAAATAATCAAAGGCGCGTTGGTCTTGCTGTTTGCCGTTTGTAACCCAATGCTGGCGCAGTCTGCTGTCGATGTCGGTCCGGCATCGCCCATTGTGATCGTGCCTCCCAAACATGACACACGGGTACTTGAGGACGGCGAAGGCCGGATGAGCCTCGACGAGGCGAGATCAAAACTGTCCGAGTTTCAAAGAGCCAGCGAGTTGACGACCCCGAACTCGGTCAGCGCCTACTGGGTGGCGCTCGATCTTCGTAGCACCCATTCGCTGGAGCATGTGATTCGCATTGTTCCGTCGGTAGGGCTGGGTTGGAAGGATATTCGGATCAGCGTTGTCGATGCCGATGGGAAGATTACCGAGATCCGCAATTACACCGGGGTACATGGCATGCATAACCGCATCGCCAATGAAAATCCACTCAAACCCACTGCTGATCCTGCGCCCAGTCAGTATGCGTTGCACACGCTCAGGCCAGGCCAGTCAGTGACGGTTTTCCTGCGCATGTATGCGGATCAGCGTTTTCCGCCGAAAGCCTATGCGCCACAGATCGTCGATCACCAGCGCTATCTTGAAATGCGACGCTTGGGTTTGTACATAGAGGGTGCACTTGCCGGCGCGATGCTGGCTCTCGCGATATTCGGCTGGTACAACGCGCTGCACACCCGCAATGCAGCCAGCTATGCATACAGTATCTGGATCTTGTTTGCGCTGGTGTCAGCGATCGGGCAGCCGGTTCATGATGGCCAGCGACTGTTCGAGCTGTTCGTCGATATTTCGAATATCAAGGTCAATCATCTCTATCTCGCTGAATTTATTGGCGCGGCTGCGACGTTTGGGCAGTCGATGATGTATGTGATTTTTGCGCGTACCTTCCTCGAGCTGAAAGATCGGTTTCCAGTTTTTTATAAAGTAACCCATGCCTACATCATGTTCTACTTTGCGGCGGCTGCTGCACGGTTGCTGTGGGACCAGCACATCATTCCCGCGCAGATTTTTTGGCTGCCGATCGGAGTCAGCACCTGGCTGGTCCTGATGGGAGTGTTTACCTGTGCGTTCATCCGGATGCGCGAAGGCTTCGAGGTTGCCCGATTCTTCATGATTGCGATGCTGCCTTATCTGCTGTTCCGAACGGTGTATATCCTGAATGTGCTGGCCTGGCCATCGCCGCTATCGTTTTTGCCAGATGTCGGCATTTTTTACTTTATCAAGGAGCCCACCACAGCCCAAGCATTTGGCGTGGCACTCGAAGCGCTGATCATGGCGCTGGCGGTGGTGGCGCGCACCCGCATGCTGCAGGAGCAACTGTCGCACAACATACAGGTACAAAAAGAGCTCGTCGAGAACCAGAACCGCGTGTTGGAGGCAACGGTCGCCGAGCGTACGCGCGAATTGGAAGAGCAGCACGATGAGCTGGAAGAGACGCACCAGATCGTCATCGGATCGGTCAATTATGCGAGCCGTCTGCAGCGCAGTCAGCTGCCGCGAGCCCATCGTCTGGAGGGACGCTTTGTGTCGCTGGGTGTGGTTTGGGAGCCGCGCGATACTATCGGCGGTGATTTGTGGTGGATTTCATCGTCGCAGCAAAGCAGGTCTTTTTCGCTGGCAGTGGCTGATTGCACAGGACATGGCGTGCCGGGCGCGATGTTGTCACTCCTGGTCAGCAATTCGCTCGAGCGTATCTACTCTGCAGATCCCGAGGTGCGCCCTTCAGAGGCGCTGATGTCACTCGATTATCTGGTCCGGACCGGACTGAATCAGGATGCGGAAGACAGCGAGAGCGACGATGGCTGCGATGCGGCGATTATCCGGATAGACCGTGACGCGTGCAGTATGGAGTTCGCGAGTGCCAAGATTGGTCTGTTTCATCTGAGTACTGATGGTACGGTAAGTCGCCATGTCGGATCACGGGCCAGTCTTGGCTACCGGCAGCCGCCCGACGACGAAGACATTCCGCTCGGCCAGAAGATCACCTATTCGCCGGGTGACGTGTTCGTGATTGTCACCGATGGCTTTACCGATCAGCCGGGAGGTGACAAGTCAACGCCTGTGTCTTTCGGTTATCGACGCATCGAGCGACTACTGGTTGAGATGCGAGGCCAGAGCGCCGATGAGATCAGTCAGGGCCTGAGAGAGACATTCAATCGCTGGCAAGGAGCGTACCAGCGGCGCGACGATGTCACTGCTGTTGTGTTTAGTCTGTGATCAATCAATGGCCATGATGTCGCAGCTGCCGTTTCAGGAACATTCGAGAATCTTGATGAACCTGAAATGGCTGCACTACACCTCAGATTCGTTTTAGCTTCAGGATGCATACCGCCCGTCGCAGGACGGACGGTAGTTTGCGGCTGCCATCATGTCAGCTTTGATCAAACGCCTTGTCCACAGGCACCTGCATGTTCGTCGCCAGTGAATTCGTTGTACTGGCCAGTGCGATCACTGCCTGCAGTTCGGCATATTGCTCCGGCGTCATGCCTTTCGCACGCGCAGCGGCCGTGTGTGAGTGCAGACAGTATTCACAGCTGTTTGCCGTAGAGACGGCGATGTAGATCAGTTCTTTGGTCAGTGCATCGAGTGCACCAGGTTTCATGACGTCTTGCGCGCGTTCCCAGACATGCTTTAGCAGCGAGGGGGAATGCGCGAGTGCTTTCCAGAAATTATTCACGTCATCGACTTTCCGAGTCTGCATGATGTTGTCATACACAGCACGTGCTTCTGGGCTGGCATCGGCATAGGGAATCAGGGGTACAGTGGCCATGCTTTTCTCCTTGGTGGTTATTGCAGTGACTGAATTCAGGTACGCACATGGCGAAGCCAGCGCTGGTAGAGATGGCGCGCAGCGGCTCGCATTCGGGGCAGGGCGACAGGCGTGATCGCTCGTATCATGTCCGCGGCCATCACTGCCGGGTGATTGTCCGGTTTTTTGCGCGCGGATACGATTTCCTTCTCTCCGCCAGAACACCAGTCCGCAATGGTGCTGTCGTTCATCTCGATATGGAATTGCATGCCAATGTGAGGCCCAAGCACGAAAGCCTGATGATCACAGCGCTCACTGCGAGCGAGCCAGCGTGCGCCTTCGGGTAGCGTGAATGTCTCTCCATGCCAGTGAAATGCGTCGAAGCCCCCGGCGCTACCCAGCCATTCCTCGGCCAGCATTGGATCGAGCATTTGCAGCGGGTGCCATCCGATCTCCTTGCCGTCCGGGTTGCGGTGCACGGTTCCGCCCAGCGCCTTGCTGATCAGTTGTCCGCCCAGACAATGCCCGATCACCGGAATGTCTTTGGCCACGGCATCCCGTATCAGGGACAGCGCTTGAGGTATCCAGGGCAGAGGATCATTCACGCTCATCGGCCCGCCCATGAGCCCAAGGCCTGCGAATTCGCTGGCTGCGGCAGGCACGGCCTGTCCCTGGTCGATCCGCACCTCGATAAATGGCCGTCTTGCCTCATTGAGAAAATCAGCAAAATAGGCCGGTCCGTCGGCAGCGGCAAAGCGGACGATCGCGATGGGCTTCATGGCTGTTTAAGGCGCAGTTTGGTGTAAAGGAGCGGCAATTTTTTGCCGCTATGGTAAAACGCTTTCGTGGGTTTTTTTCCAGTCTGCCCACCAATAATTAAAACAAAGCTGGCAACTGTCGATTCAATGAAAGGATGAAATGAACACGCTGACCATACGCGATCTGCGCGCGCGGCCGGTGACTGCGCCGCTGGTACGCCCGCTTCGTACTGCTTCAGGCTCGATCGAGGTATCGCCGCTGATTTTGCTGGATGTGCTCACGGACGAGGGCGTTACCGGGCAGTCTTATGCATTCGGCTACACGCCACTGACGCTGAAGCCGCTGATGTCGCTGATTGAACAGATCAAGCCCGAGTTGATCGGCAGGGCGGTCGTGCCGGTGGAACGAATGCGGCAGATGGAGCAACGGTTCAGGCTGCTGGGATTGCAGGGCCTGCTGGGTATGTTGGTGTCGACGCTGGACATGGCGTACTGGGACGCACTGGGTAAGTCGGTCAATATGCCCGTCGTGCAGCTGCTGGGTGGCGAGGTCAAGGCGGTGCCTGCTTACGATAGCTACGGCATGGTCGACCCGAAGGAGGATGCAAAGGCAATCGAGAAGACGCTGGCGCAGGGGTTCAAGGCGATCAAGATCAAGCTGGGTGATGCTGCTTGGCGCGATCTCCAGATTGTGTCGGAGGTACGCAGCATCATTGGCCCGAACGTCGCGCTGATGGTCGATTACAACCAGAGCCTGACGCCGGATGAAGCGATACGCCGGATACGAATGATCGAGCAGTAC
>JBEDGK010000262.1:0-7133 GCA_041174665.1 Pseudomonadota bacterium | reverse complement strand
TGTATACGCGCTACGCCGAACGCCAGCGCTGGCAGGTCGAAATGGTATCCGAATCACCGTCAGAGCTCGGGGGCTACAAGGAGGTCATCGTGCGTATCGTCGGCCATGGCGCATACTCGCGAATGAAGTTCGAATCCGGTGGCCATCGCGTGCAGCGCGTGCCTGACACGGAAGCCCAAGGCCGTATTCACACATCCGCCTGCACGGTAGCGGTGATGCCTGAGGCAGATGAAATCGGCGAGGTGGATATCAATCCTGCAGACATTCGTATCGACACCTTTCGGGCGTCCGGTGCCGGCGGCCAGCACATTAATAAAACTGATTCTGCGGTGCGCATTACGCATCTGCCGACAGGCATCGTGGTCGAGTGTCAGGATGACCGCAGTCAGCACAAGAACAAGGCACAGGCAATGAAAGTGCTGGCGACACGCATCAAGGATGTACAGCTGCGCGCACAGCAGAGTGCCGAGGCGGCAACGCGCAAATCGCTGGTCGGCTCAGGCGACCGCAGCGAGCGGATACGTACCTACAATTTCCCGCAAGGCCGGATGACGGACCACCGGATCAATCTGACGCTGTACAAACTCGACGCCGTGATGGAGGGCGATATGGATGAACTGACCAACGCACTAATGGCCGAGCATCAAGCTGAACAGCTGGCAGCACTCGCGGAGAGCCACGGATGATCAATCGCTACGCAAAACCTCTGATCCTGATGGTCGCCTTGGCCTGTATCGCGATGCTGGCCGTCGGACTGTATCTGCAGCTTGTTCTGGACATGCTGCCCTGCCCACTGTGCATACTGCAGCGCTATGCGTTTGCCGCGACTGCTGTGATCTGCCTCATGACCTTTTTCCTGCCGACTGCTCTGCTGCGCATCGGCGCTGCGCTCGGTGCGCTGGCCTCATTGACGGGCGCAGGCATCGCGATACGTCATTTGTGGGTAAAGGCACATCCGACGGTCTCTTGCGGCATTGACCCGCTGGAGACTTCGCTGAACAAGGTGTTTTTCTCGGAATGGTTTCCTGCGCTGTTTCAGGCCGACGGTTTGTGTACTACCGAATACGATCCCATTCTTGGCCTGTCGATACCGCAGTGGGCACTGGTCTGGTTTGCGGTCTTCGCCATCACGCTCGCGCTGATTACATTGCGCTATCGTCACTCAGAATGACGATAGACGAATTGCTGCGGCAAGGCCGGCTGGCACCACTGGAAGCGCGCATCCTGATCGCTCATGCGCTGCAATGGTCTCGCGTACAACTGGTGACACGCTCGCACGATACTCTGAATACGACGCAACTGGGCGCGATTGATGCGCTGTTCCGGCGCCGTGAATCGGGCGAGCCCATAGCCTACATTACTGGCGTTCGCGAATTTCACGAGCTGGATTTTGAAGTAACTCCCGCCGTGCTGATACCTCGCCCGGAAACTGAGCTGCTGGTCGAGCTGGCGAATGAACGCTTGCCTCAACATGGCAGCGCGCTGGATCTCGGCACGGGATCGGGCGCAGTAGCGGTGACGCTCGCACATCTGCGACCCGACGCAAAACTGACTGCCACTGACATCAGCGCCGAGGCATTGCAGATCGCTGAGCGCAATGCGGCACGCCATCAATGCAAGGTGACTTTGGTTCGCAGCGACTGGTATGGCCAGGTCAATGGCATCTTCGATCTGATCGTCAGTAACCCGCCTTACATTGCCGCAGGTGATCCGCACCTGATGCAAGGCGACTTACGCTTCGAGCCTTCCGGTGCACTGACAGACCATGCGGATGGCTTGACGGCCATTGAATCCATCATTACCGGTGCGTCAAAGTACCTCAAGCCCGGCGGGTGGCTGCTTCTGGAGCATGGCTATGATCAGGCGGCTTCTGTGCGCAAGCTCTTCGACCATAGCGCATGGACTGATGCTGGGAGCTGGCGCGATCTCGCGGGGATTGAACGCGTCTCAGGAGCTCGCCAGTCTTTGACATGATATGCGCCTGTCAAGACTGGTGCCAAAGATAAATTTCCGTATCATCCCAACTTCATCCTCGACAAATACTCACTTCTTCCCTGCTCAAACAGATGTTGCCTTCGATTGAACAACGCCTGGCCAGCGAGATTGCGGCCCGAATCGAGCAAGTGTCCGCAGCCATCGCACTGCTGGACGAGGGTGCGACGGTGCCCTTCATTGCCCGCTATCGCAAAGAAGCCACTGGCGGTCTGGACGACACTCAGTTGCGCCTGCTGGAAGAGCGGCTGCGCTATCTGCGCGAACTGGAAAGCCGTCGCGAAGCAATCCTCGCGTCAATTGAAGAGCAGGGCAAGATGACGCCGCAGCTGAAAGATGCGATCCTGCGCGCCGAAGACAAGACGCATCTCGAGGACCTGTATTTGCCCTACCGTCCCAAGCGCCGCACCAAGGCGCAGATTGCCGTGGAAGCAGGACTCGAGCCGTTGGCCGATGCACTGCTGCGCGACCCTTCGCTCGATCCTGACACCGAAGCCGCAAAATATATTCGCGCAGCTTTCACTACCGATCAGGGCGAGAACCCCGGTGTGCCCGATACCAAGGCCGCATTGGACGGTGCGCGCCAGATTCTGATGGAGCGCTTCGCCGAAGATGCATTGCTACTGCAGAGCTTACGCGAGTACCTGCTCGAACATGGCGTTATCGAAGCCAAAGTCATCGAAGGCAAGCAGCAGGCCGGCGAAAAATTTGCTGATTATTTCGATCACACTGAAAATCTTTCGGACATTCCTTCACATCGAGCACTAGCGCTGCTGCGCGGTCGTCGCGAGGACATTCTCACCGTGGCGCTGCGACTCGACAGCGAGCTGGAAAAACCCAAATGGGATGCGCCGCTCAATCCCTGTGAGGGCCGAATTGCTGCACGCTTTGATATCAGCCAGAAAAATCGTCCGGCAGACAAATGGCTGCTCGACACCGTACGCTGGGCTTGGCGTGTGAAGATCTTCATGCACCTCGAAACTGAACTCATGACGCGCATGCGCGAAGCGGCTGAGGCTGAAGCAATCCATGTGTTTGCCCGCAATCTCAAAGATCTGCTACTGGCGGCACCGGCCGGTCCGCGCGCAACGATGGGGCTGGATCCGGGTCTTCGTACCGGGGTCAAAGTCGCTGTGATCGATGCGACTGGCAAAGTGGTCGATACCGCGACCATCTATCCGCATCAGCCGCGCAATGACTGGGATGGGTCGCTGCATCTGCTTGCGCAACTCTCGCGCAAGCATCAGGTGTCGCTGGTCGCCATCGGCAATGGTACGGCATCGCGCGAAACAGACCGGCTGGCGCAAGATCTGATCAAGCAAAACCCCGAGCTGAAGTTGAACAAGATCGTCGTGTCAGAAGCCGGCGCGTCGGTGTACTCAGCTTCCGAATATGCGTCAAAAGAGTTACCTGAACTGGATGTCTCGCTGCGCGGCGCTGTATCGATTGCGCGTCGTTTGCAAGATCCGCTGGCCGAACTGGTGAAAATCGATCCCAAATCCATCGGTGTGGGGCAGTATCAGCATGATGTGTCTCAGACCCGTCTGGCGCGCACACTGGACGCCGTGGTTGAAGATTGCGTGAATGCGGTTGGTGTGGATGTGAATACCGCATCAGCGCCCCTGCTGGCTCGCGTCTCGGGGCTCTCCAGCAGTGTCGCGCAAAGCATCGTGCAATACCGCGACCAGAAAGGTCTGTTCAGTTCGAGAGCCGCACTGCGCGAGGTGCCCCGGCTGGGTGACAAGACTTTCGAACTGGCTGCTGGGTTTTTGCGCGTGATGAATGGTGATAATCCCTTGGATGCCTCTGCGGTTCACCCCGAATCCTATCCACTGGTAGAAAAGATCCTGGCCGATATACAGCGCGATGTGAATAGCGTGATCGGAGACAGCGGATTATTGAAATCACTGGATCCGAGACGGTTTGCAGATGAACACTTCGGTGTGCCCACCGTGGCAGACATTCTGAAAGAGCTCGACAAACCCGGCCGTGACCCACGTCCCGCGTTCGTCACTGCCAGTTTCAAAGACGGAGTTGAGGAGATCAGCGATCTTCGTCCTGACATGATCCTCGAAGGCGTAGTGACCAATGTGGCCGCCTTTGGCGCTTTCGTCGATATTGGCGTGCATCAGGATGGACTGGTGCATATCTCGGCGCTGTCGAATAATTTTGTGAAAGACCCGCACACCGTGGTCAAGGCTGGCCAGGTGGTGAAAGTGAAGGTGCTGGAGGTCGATCCCAAACGCAAGCGCATTGCGCTGACCATGCGGCTATCCCACGCGGCACCTGCGCCGGGGGAAAAACGCGAGCGGAGTGGTGAGCGTTCAGCCGACCGGCTCGGTAATGATCGCACTCAGCCGCGTCGCGAATCCGTACCCTCCAACACGGCGATGGCGGCCGCGTTTGCGAAACTGAAAAGCTGAGTCGTCCTGAGTCAACTGACCTTCGAACTGACTCGTTATTTATTGACCCGTGATGTATCCCCGTCCGCGCCGGGATGACAGGATTTCAGGCCGAAGCCTCTAGATCGTCACCCCGGCGCGAGCAGGGCTCTAGCCTCTTTCGCCATGCTCCAACAGCGTTTCAAGTACAGGACTGGCATTGGGCAGCAACCCCGGCTTTTCCCTATAATGCGAGGGTCAGTATCCCTACCTATATGCGAGGAAGTCATGAGTGACGTGCAATCCTGGATCAAAGAGACCGTGACCAGCCACTCGGTCGTGCTGTTCATGAAGGGCACCGCCCAATTCCCTCAGTGCGGCTTTTCCGGCCGCGCAATTGAGCTGCTGAAAGCCACCGGCGTTCAGGATCTGGTGACGGTTAATGTGCTGGAAGATGACGAAGTCCGTCAGGGCATCAAGGAGTACTCCAACTGGCCCACGATCCCTCAGCTGTATGTGAAGGGCGAGTTCATCGGCGGCGCTGACATTCTGGGCGAGATGTACGAGTCCGGCGAGCTGCAGACCCTGATCACGGGCTAAGCCCCATGAAGCGCCTGGTCGTGGCCATCACGGGTGCATCAGGCGCGCTGTACGGGGTGAGGCTCTTGCACTGGCTGCGGGAGGCAGGGGGCGTTCAGACTCACCTGATGATTTCCGAAGCGGGTGCGCTGAGTCTGCACCACGAGCTGGGCATCACGCGCAAGGAGGTCGAGGTACTCGCCGATGCGGTGCATGCCGTGCGCGATGTGGGCGCCTGCGTGGCCAGCGGCTCTTTCCCGTCCGAGGGCATGATCATCGCCCCTTGCTCGATGAAGACACTCGCATCGGTAGCGCATGGCTTGTGCGACAACCTGATCTCGCGCGCTGCCGATGTGATGCTGAAAGAGCGTCGCCGGCTGGTGCTGATGGTGCGCGAGACACCCTTCAATCTGGCGCATCTGCGCAATATGACGGCAGTGACGGAGATGGGTGGCATCATTTTCCCGCCTTTGCCCGCGCTGTATCAGAAGCCTGCCGACATTACCGAGATGGTCGACCACACGGTGGGCCGGGTACTGGACCTGTTCGGTGTCGAGCAAACACTTGCGCCGCAGTGGCAGGGGCTGCGCCAGGGCCGCTGAAAAACCTCAGGTGCTCCCCGCCGGCTCGGGTGGCGCCTCCTGGATCTCCATCTGCAATTCCTGCTGCTGGCTGCTGGCCGGGCTGTCGCTGCGCTCGCGTATGCCAGTCACCATACGTTGAATGGCATCGTTGAAGCCCTCCATGGAAAAGCTACTGAGACGAAATTTGCCATTGGTTAGAGGGAAGGCAAAACCGACCACCGGCGTCTGCTGAAACGCACGATTCATTGCATCATTTTCATTGAACCAGTAGACCAAAATGTCGCCGTTGGCGGTCGCCACGGGTTCGCACACGCCTTCGATGTTCAGCGCACCGGCATCGGTCGTGATCATGAACGGATAGTTACCGCTCGGTTCGCAATCGATGCCATTAGCGAAATAATAACGGCAGCTTCCCTGAGCGCACAGAATGCCAAAGGTTGAGGTGCCATTCTCATGCGTAGTCGCCTCGCCCATCCCATCAAGGAATTGCGAGGACCAGCTGCCATGTGACATCCTGTCATCTGCCAGCGTTGGTGCGGACAGGAATAGCGATACCAGAAGGGAAAACCAAGCGCGCTGCATGCGACTCTCCGCAAGTCTTGAGGACAAGATACGAATTTACCATGCGGGGACAAATCAATCTTCGATGTCGAGACTCACGCTACCCAATCCTGATACGTCGATGCGCACGCGGTCGCCGGCATTCAGCCACTGTGTTTCAACGACGCTACCCAGCAAAATGAACTCGCCCGCCTTCAGACCGGGGAGTCCGTGCTCGGCATGGGCATTCGCGAGCCAAGCCAGTGCATTGAGCGGATGGCCCATCACCAGTGAGCTGTTGCCGCTGGCGACCTCGACCTCATTGATCCAGGTGCGCCCTGTCAGATTGGCCAAATCTAGATGGTGCCAATCCTTGACTGGCTCACCGAGCACGCAGCCGGCATTGTAAAAATCATCGGCGGCGAGTGTACGAACACCCAGCGTACGGTAGTCGGTGTAACGCTCATCGACGAGCTCCATCCCAACCATTATCTCACCCACTGCCTCGGCTACGCTTTCGCGCGTGTAAGACTCAACGCGCGGCAGCAGATCTTTTGCCAGCCGAACCGCGACCTCACACTCAATGCCGATCTTGACGAAGTGCTTGCGTGAGACTGTGCCATGACCGTGCATCACGGTATGGTCAAAGACCCGGCCAGTCGCAGGGTGATTGATGCCGACGAAGGCCTGCATCACGGGCGTCGTGCAGCCTATCTTGTGGCCAACGACCTTGCCATGACCGCCGGAAGTCAGCATCTCGTTGAGCGCCGTCTGGATGGCATAGCATGCCGTCATGTCTTGGGGTTCAAGCTCGGTGGGTAGCGGTCCGATGGGTGTACCCGCCAGACGTTGATCCAGCAGGATGGCGGCAGCGCGCTGTGCAGTAGTCTGCATCGGATCTCCAAGTTAAGTGTACGCGTATTATCTTTATAAAAGTCTAACAAACATGACGCGGGCACTTCCAATTTTGCCAAGTCATCCGGGGCACGCTCATTTCTATTGAAAATTTATATTCTTTTGATAGGAAAATACAGCGAATTTTTCATCTGTCGTAGAG
>JBEDGK010000261.1:0-9409 GCA_041174665.1 Pseudomonadota bacterium | reverse complement strand
CCGCCTCAGGCACGATGTGGCCAACCACAAAACCATGCGAAGCGCCAGAGAAGCGGCCATCGGTCATCAACGCGACCGAACCACCAAGACCCGAGCCCTGCAACGCGCCTGTCAGCAGCTGCATCTCGCGCATGCCAGGGCCGCCGCGCGGACCTTCGTAGCGAAGCACGAGCACATCGTTCGGCTTGATCTCACCCGCTTTGATCGCCTGATAGGCGACTTCCTCATTATCGAACACACGCGCCGGGCCACGATGCTGTGATTTGCTCTGGCCTGACAATTTGATCACCGCGCCGCCGGGCGCGACATTACCGGACAAAATCGCCAGACCGCCCTGCGGTTTGATGGCATTCTCCAGCGAGCGAATCACTTGCTGTCCTGCAGGCTCGCTTGCCACCGAAATTTCTTCGCCGAGGGTTTTTCCGCTGACCGTCTTCGAGGCCGTGTGCAGCAAACCTGCCTGTACCAGTCGTTTGCCAACCACTGGCATGCCACCTGCGTCATACATCTCGGTCGCCGTGTAGGTACCCCACGGACGCATGTCGGCCAGCACCGGTGTCTTGCGCGAGATACGATCGAAATCATCGAGCGACAAGGACACGCCAAAGTCATGCGCCATTGCCAGCAGGTGCAGCACGGCATTCGTCGAACCGCCCGTCGCCATCACGCCGGTAATCGCATTCTCGAAGCTCTCTCGAGTGATGAGGTCGCGCGGACGAATGCCTGCATTCACCAGCGCCATCACCATGCGTCCGCACTCGCGTGCTGCCGCTTCTTTGCTCTGCTCCAGTGCCGGAATGTCATTGATGCCCATCGGCGAAATACCCAGCATCGTGCAAGCCGTGGCCATGGTGTTCGCAGTGAACTGCCCGCCACAGGCACCCGCGCCGGGGCAGGCGTGGTCTTCGACATCGCGCAGTTCTTCTGCACTGATACGGCCGGCATTGAACGCGCCTATCGCTTCGTATACTTCCTGAATCGTCAGCTTGCGGCCTTCGAACAAGGTCGATGGCTTGGTGCAGCGGCCGGCCTGTATCGAACCGCCATAGAACGATAGCCCCGGCACGTTCACTCGACCGAGCACCATGGCCATGGCGGGAATCGTCTTGTCACAGCCCGATAGCGTCACCAGCCCGTCAAACATATGCCCGCGCGCGACCAACTCGACGGAATCGGCGATCAGCTCGCGGCTGACGAGAGAGGTCTTCATTCCCTCGGTGCCAGTGGTGATGCCATCATTGATGGCCACGGTGTTCACTTCGATGGGATTACCGCCTGCCTCGCGTATGCCCTGCATCACCTGCTGCGCAAGGTCGCGATGATTGAGGTTGCAAGGCATGGTGCCTATCCAGCAGTGCGCGACACCGATCTGAGGTTTTTTCAGATCGTCATCGGTAAAGCCGGCAGCTTTCATCATCGATCGCGCAACAGCACGATCGGGGCCGTCGAGCAGCGGGCTGCTCTTGTGTCTTGGGTCGGCACTCATGCTCAGCCTCCGATCGGATGCTGGCGGATGAAGCGGCGTATCTCGGCCAGCGTTTTCGCCGGCGCTTCTTCAGGAATAAAATGACCGCAATTGACCGGGCCGCCGCTCACATTCTCGGCCACCTCGCGCCAGTCTTCGAGGCAATTGAAGAGACGATGCACAACGCCCTTTTTGCCCCATAACGCATGCACAGGCATCTTCAGTTTTTTGTGCAAGTCTCGACGATCATGCACAAGGTCAATGGTGCCTGCCGCGCGATAGTCTTCGCAGCTCGCGTGAATGGCCTTCGGATCCTTGAAGGCTTTGACATACTCGCGCACGGCGGCCGGCGAGAAGGCGGACAGATCGAGTTCGTCGCGGCCGACGCGACCGAGAATATTGAACGGCACAATGCCCTGTAACATCTTCTCCGGCAGTGGCGCGGGCTGCAGCATCTGGAACCAGTGATAGTAGGCGGTTGCAAACGCGAGATTGGTGTTCTCGAACATTTTCAGCGTCGGCGAAATATCCAGCACCGTGAGCGTCTGCACGCGTTTGCCATGGTCGCGCGCCAGCCGGTGCGCGACACGACCACCGCGATCATGACCCACCAGATGGAATTTATCGTGACCGAGTGCGGACATGACCTCGACCATGTCCTGGGCCATCGCGCGCTTGGCGTAATTGCTGTGATCCGGCAGACCCCTGGGCTTGGACGATCCCCCATAACCACGAAGATCAGCGCAGACGACGGTGTAGTCTTTCGCTAGCGCAGGCGCGACCTCATGCCAGCACACCATCGTCTGCGGGTAGCCGTGCAGCAGAAGCACGGGCTCGCCACTGCCTGCCGTCATGGTATTGATACTGGCGCCAGAGGTCTTGATGCGACGCTGAGTGAAACCCTTGAAAAATGCCATGCTGGCCCTCCTCTTTATTGTTATTTGATTATTGGCGAGGTGCTGGTACAAGCGAGACCATCGGTGATTGGTTGGTTCTCCGAAGCACGCTAGATCGCAAGTTTATCAGCAATTCTTTGCCGTCCTGACCAACCTCATGCCAATGCACTGCGCTGAAAGTCAGGAGAGGCTCATCATCAGCCAGATCGCGAGGCTGAGCAAAATGATCACAGCGCCGCTAACGACATAGATCTGATGGATCATCTCTTTGATGGAAAACGGAAAACGGTCTTGCAGCGCTGGCGCCTCATGCTTTTCGGCTGGGTCTGCGGCCTGCTGATCTGCCAAAGGTCTGGTCTGTGCTGGATCATCCATCGTCTTCTACCTCCCCCTGTCTGAATGATGAGACGCAGCGTATCAGAGCCGGGGTGATGCTGGCGAGGATGAAAAATAACCGGACGGCCACTGGGCCGGCAGCGAGACTCTGCTACTCCGACCACCGGTTCGGATAAAAGTCACAGACATTTTCGAGCACGGCCTCATTGATCTTGCCAGGCTCGACCGGCACCCAGGCGCCGAGCGCCCGGAACTCACGCACTACCCTGCCTTTACCATCACGCTCAGCGTGACTGACGACTGAACGGCTTCGCATCCGATCGTTGAGGCAATCATACTCATCGACCGCCACGACTGAACTGATGCCATCCTCGGTCCTCTCGCGCATGTTCAGCAATACGCGCACCGTCACTCGTTCGCCATGGCGGACGATCGATCCCGCATCAATGTATAAAGAAAAACGCCTTGCGAAGACGTCGCTCTCACGGATGATGGGCACCCATTGAGCACAAGCCGGGGCGCACCATGCGCTGGCAACTGAGAGAACCAAGGCGGCAACGGTACGCATTGACGGGACCTCGTAAAGCAGAAGTCAGCGGCAGCCTGGGAGGTTGTTAAATATTTATTTTTTGGGCCGCTGATTGAATACAACCCCATGTTTTTGGCGGACTCAAGGGCTGCACATTGATTTTACTGGGGCGTGCGTTACATGGCTATGGTGGCTTGCGACCCAATGGAGATATATTCAACGCCTGACCGTCATTCGTTCATCTTGCGCTGAGCAGATGGTAAAACGGCGTCCTTGAGTTAGCGTTGACTCAATTCAATTTTTTGACTGATGTGCTGGTTACAATCGACCACATGAACAACCCGAGCCTCATCGATCGCGCGACAGCTCCGCTGCTCACGGCGCTGCTGCTGGCTGGCTGCCTCGTGATCAGCCCGTCGAGCCTCGCGCAGGAATCCAAAGAAGAAATCAAAGCTGCGCGCTGCTCGGCGATTTTCACGATGCTCGCCGAGGCTTTGCCGGAAGATCCGGACACCATGGTATTCCAGCGCTTCATTCGCCTATTCAATGAGCTTTATCTGCAGGAGAAAAAAGAGCGAACTGGCAGTGCAAACGCCGAGGACGGCGAGTCGCGACGTGCTTTTTTGCTCAGGGAATTCCGTGAGACCTATGCCTCACGTGAGGGCGCGTTGAAAGAAGAAGTCGTCTTGTGCGGTGCCTGGGCTGATGCCTATCTGGCGCAAGGTAATAACGTGACGCATGTACCGGTCATCCCCAAACTGATACCGGCATCGGTACGGCAGAAATATGAGGCGCTTGCGGCCGAGGGATGGAGTCGCTGGCTGAAGTGAGCCCGCATCGGCCTTGCATCCGCTGCGAACACTGATCGGTTGGATGCCGTTCAAACAAACATTCAAAAAATCTGATCCACCTCGGTGAAACGCTTTGCTGCAGCAGGCGGCATTATTCTGTAAGCTACACGCCTATGGGACAAACTCTTTTTGACAAATATGGCGGTGTGCCGGCAGTGACTGCCATCGTCAGGGATTTCTACAAGCGCGTGATGAAACGCCCCAATTTGAGGCGTTATTTCATTGACGTGAAAATGGAAGACCTGATCCTGCACCAGATCGCCTTTGTCTCCATGGCCATGGGCAAGGCATCGGCGAACTACGCCGGCCGCAGCATGAGCGATGCGCATGCCGGACTCAGTATCACGGCGGCGTCCTTCGACTTGACGGTGGATTTACTCAAGGATACGCTCGTGGCGGCGGAAGTCGAGCCCGAGGACGTGGATACTATCGTCCAGACAGTCAACAAGCTGAAGGGCCAGATAGTCGGGCAGTGAGGCCCTGGCTACCCGCTAGCTGGTAGCACAGCAGATCAAAAGCTTAGGCTGAATGGTCGGAGTACTTCCAGCATATTCCAGAGCGCGAGCGAGGCTGAATCAGCTGTGTCGGCATCATCGACCATGCGCTCAATCTGATCCACGGTCAGCCCGCCAACCCAGCTGGCCAGCGAATCCGCCTCAGAAGGCTCCAGGCTCAGTGAGATATCGCAAGCGTCATCGGATGCGTGTGCGCGCATTGAAGAGCAGGCCTGATCCAGAGGGCTGCGCAGGCATTGGGCAGTCGCCATGCTGGGGCTACCCGCCGGTAACGCCGCCACCAGCTTCTCGAGCGCGAATAATTCTTCACGGTTCAGACTGAACGAAAAATCATTGTTCATGACAGCCTCGCATGCAAACGTCCGGCACACTGACCGGGAAAAGAAATACTAAATCATTAATTTTGTTGATTACACAAGTATTTCTCAGCGACGAGCGTATCACAGGCCTGCTGGTCGAATGGGAAGATTTTTAGCGACAGGAGAGGCAAGCAAGCACATCTCCAATCGGCTTTCGGCTTAGAATCTTTGGACGACGCCGGCTGATGAATCCCTCCACAGAGGATAGCAAAATGAAAATAACAAGACACTGCTTGGCCCTCACCGCACTCATCCTGAGCAGCATCGCCCATGCCGAAGGCGTGGATTTCATCCAGCCGAAAGACGGCGATACGGTCACATCGACCTTCACCGTGAAATTCTCGGTCGATGGAAAAAAACTCGCGAAATCAGGCGACGAGACGCCGGGCACCGGGCATCATCACTTGCTGGTGAATGCAGCTGATGTCCCGGAGCGTTACACGATTCCGCGCAATGATCAGTACAAGCACTTTGATCGCGGGCAGTCGGAGAGTCTAGTGTTTCTACCGCCGGGTAAGTACACACTGACGCTTCAGTTCGGCGATGGTGCGCATCGTTCTTACGGCGAGGCCTACCGTAAAAAAATCGACATCACCGTCGTACCGGACAAGGATTGAACTCGCTGCTGCATTCCCTGCTTGGTTATGCCGGCCTGCTGGCCATTGGCTGGCTGGCCTCCGAAAATAAGCGGGCGATTCCGTGGCGGACAGTGATCAGCGCCGCTACACTGCAATGGCTGCTCGCCCTGATAATCCTCAAGCTGCCGGCCGCACAAGCGGTCTTCGCCTCTTTCAACGGTGTGATGCTCTCGCTGGAGCAGGCGACGCGCGAAGGTACCTCGCTGGTGTTCGGCTACCTCGGCGGTGCCCCCGCGCCGTTCGCGGTGAATGCCGGCGCGTCCACCTTCATACTTGCGTTTCAGGCCTTGCCTATCGTGCTGGTGATGAGCGCGCTGTCTACGTTGCTGTTCTACTGGCGAGTGCTTCCATGGCTGGTGAGGCGTTTGAGCTGGCTGCTCGAAAAAACGGCGGGCGTGGGCGGTGCAGTCAGCGTATCGACGGCGGCGAATGTATTTCTCGGCATGGTCGAGGCGCCTCTATTCATCAAGCCTTATTTGCAAAAAGTATCGCGCGGAGAATTGTTCATCATCCTCTCCGCCGGCATGGCAGGCGTAGCCGGTTCCGTGATGGGGCTGTATGCGGCAATACTCGGCCCACTGGTGCCTAACGCCTTAGGTCACATCCTCGCCGCGTCCTTCATCAGCGCACCCGCAGCGATCGTGTTCGCCAGTCTGATGGTGCCGCACTCCGGCCCAATCACAGGCAGCGAGCTGCTGGCTGAGGAGCGCGACCATGGCGCGATCTCGGCAATCTATCGCGGCACCTCGGAGGGGCTGTCACTGCTGCTGAACATCATCGCATCGCTGATCGTCGCTGTTGCGCTGCTGGCCATCGTCAACCAGCTGCTCGGCGCTTTGCCGCATGAGGGCGAGCCCTGGTCGCTGCAACGACTGCTGGGCGGGCTGCTGCAGCCGCTGGCTTGGCTGGCAGGCATCCCTTGGTCAGAGGCAGGCACGGCGGGCTCGCTGCTCGGCACGAAAACCATCCTCAACGAACTGGTCGCCTACCTCGATCTGGCCCACCTGCCGGAAGATGCGCTCTCGCCACGCAGCCGGCTGATCATGACCTATGCGCTGTGCGGTTTCGCCAATATCGGCAGCCTCGGGATCATGATCGGTGGCCTGAGTGCAATGGTGCCCTCGCGGCGCGAGGACATCCTTGCGCTGTCTCCGCGCACCCTGCTGTCCGGCACCCTCGCCACGCTCTCTTGCGGCGCCATTGTCGGCTTCATCGATCTGGCCAGCGGCAGCTGATCCTCCCCCGCCTTCACTGGCGCTTTGCCCGGCCCAGGGCAGGTTGGCCTACAC
Organism: Pseudomonadota bacterium; assembly: GCA_041174665.1. Lineage (GTDB taxonomy): Bacteria > Pseudomonadota > Gammaproteobacteria > Burkholderiales > Burkholderiaceae_D > Pernthalerella. Next base: position 2,531 of record JBEDGK010000261.1, on the reverse strand, counting down.
CCTGCCCAGCAAAGCCGAGCACGGTTGACCCAAGTCAATAAATTTCTGTAAGGCAAGTGATAAAACCACTTTGCCCTGGAGGGCTCTACCTCGTCCCGGATTTGCCCCGCCCGGGTTTGACAGTGTCCGTTAACCCAAAGTCACCTCAGAGAAATCATGAACACCGTTGCCGATGCCCTACAAACGATTGAACTGCACAAGCTCGAAGTCGACACCAAGCTACCTGTTTTTCATTGCAGCCTGAACCCGTATCCCGAGGTGCTGCGTCTGGCGCGCGAAGGGATTGACGATGTGCGTCAGGTTCATCCCGACAGTACGCCATCGAACGTGCGGGCGATCTACATGAGCCCGTGGAAAAGTCACCTGATCAGCCCGAAATTCAATCCGCTGCTGGATGTGACGGGATCACTGGCGACCCGCGTGTCACGCGAATTCCTGCAGGCAGATCTGGCGGCACTGAACATGGTGCTGCGGCCCACCGACTGCTGGGGCGTGATCTATGAGCACTCGGACCAAACCCTCCTGCATCATCACTTCCCCTCGGATCTGGTGGCGGTCGCCTATCTTGAAGCCAATGAGCATTGTGCGCCCATCGTGTTCGCGAACTCGCTGGTGGTGAAACCAGTCCCTGGCTCGCTGGTCATCTTCCCGGGCATACTGCTGCATCACGTACCAGAGAACTTTGACAAGCGCGTCATCGTCGCCATGAATTTCCAGAAATTTCCGAACCTGCCCAACTTCAACGCCAATCAGGTCGGTAGCATCACTTACTGATCTGGGCGCTACCCGGCGGCCGGTTGTCTCTGTCCGGCCGGGGCAGCGTCGTTCATGCGTGCCGTACAGTGCGCCGCGATAACGCATTGACTGATTGACGGCATGCCCATGTTCCGAACCATTCTGATCGCCTACGATGGTACCCGCGACACCTAATGCGCAGTACGTCGCGGCCTGCAGCTACCCAGCAACAGCGAGATGCGCATTCATTTGCTCTGCGTGGTCGAACGGACACTGTTCGAGCATCTCGCCGAATTTTTCCAGCTGAGTGATCCACGCAAGGATGCGCATCCTGAATTGCAACGGCTGAACAGCAAGCTCGATACCGCAGTCGATGACTTGAAATCCTTCCATCAGCATGTGAGCAAGCACCTGAAGTTTGGCGATCCGCTGGAAGAAATAGAGAAAATGATCCGTGAACTGCATCCCGATCTGATCATCGTTGGCCACTCGAAAAAGATCCCGCGCGTGGCGGGGCTAGGCGGCAAGATGATCGATATCAGGCTGGCTGAGCGCGTGCACTGCAATCTGCTGATCGCCTCCGACTGACACCCTGTCTCATTCACCTACTTCCCCCTCCACTGCTTCTGGAACAGTTTACGGCTGTCGAGTAGTTCGTCGTAGTTCGCCCCAGGATGATCTTTTTTGTATTGACTCGGACGATCCTCGACGCAGCGATCAAATTTGCTGCCGCAGGACGCCAGCAGCATCAGTCCCATCAGGGCAGGCGCAAGAATCAGACTGCAGCGCTTGAGGATGTCACCCAAAGTAGCGAGCCGCTGCAATTTGCGGTTCGCATAAAAAACCCGCCGGGCCAGACGGCGCGGCGGGCATCTTCCCCACGAAGTAAGAATTTACTGGCGCTGAATGGACGCCAGGAATTTGATGATATTTTGGATCTCAGCGTCGGATAGCGTGCCACCCCAGTTCGGCATACCCAGCTCGGGACGACCGTTGGTGATGGTGGTGTGCGCGACTTCTTCCCACTTGTCAGTGTAGCGTTTGGACAGCTTGCGGAGGTCGCGTTCCTGCTGCGGGCTTGCACCGTTCTGACCATGGCAGTGCGAGCAGCGGCTGTTGAACATGGCCTTGACTTCTTCCATGTCGACATTGGCCACCTTGATCATGTTTGCCCTGAGATCAGTCTTGCTGCCTCCGGCTAGTGAGATCTTTGCCAGACCCTTGTCGCTGAATTTCTTGATGCCCGCCTGGGCAGTGCCGATGGCCACTTGCTCGGTGATGCTGTTCCACGAACCCTTCGCATCCAGCACCACGGGTGCAGTCTGCGGGAAGCCGTATTTCTTCTGGAGATTCTTGATCTCGGGCTGCAGCTCGGTCAGTGCCTGATCGATTTTTTCTTTTAGCTCAGGCTTACTCTTGGACACAGCCACAGCGACCTGGCCATTCAAACCGAAACCCGCCACTGGCGTGAGCACCCAACGGCTCTGGAGGCGGTTCTGATTCTCATAGCCTGCACTCGGACCCCACAGGATGGCAAGGTCGATCTCGCCTTTGCCGAGCGCATCGAACACTTCCTCCTGGAACTTGAAGTTGCGCGGCTCGTAACCTGATTCGGTGGACAGCATGATATGCGGCGGCGATCCGTGAAGGACGCCTATCCGCTTGCCCTTGAGGTCGTTAAGCGACCCGAACTTGAAAGATGCCGGCCCTATCAGAGCAAAGCCGACATCCATGAATGCGCGGCTCCTGTCCGTACCCCTGACCTTGTAGTCAGCAGTCGCGGGAAGAGCAAAATA
>JBEDGK010000260.1:0-4322 GCA_041174665.1 Pseudomonadota bacterium | reverse complement strand
CTTTAACGTTGGTCTGAATCTTCACGTCCTTGGCGGTGCCATCCAAGAGCTTGATGCCGTTGAAGTTGGTCGTCCGAGCCACGTTGTCGATCTCGGCGATCAACTGATCCATCTCTTTCTGAAGCGCCTTGCGGTTGTCAGCCGTCATACTGCCCGTAGCGGCCTGTACCGACAGCTCACGCATACGCTGCAGCATGTTGGTAATTTCGCCCAGAGCGCCCTCGGCGGTCTGCATCATCGAGATGCCATCGTTGGCATTCTTGATGGCCATCGACATGCCGCGCAAATCTGCCGACATGCGAGTACTGATCGCAAGACCGGCTGCATCGTCTTTGGCAGAGTTGATGCGCTTGCCTGTAGACAACTGCTGCATTGCTGTTGAAAGACTGCGATTATTCACGCTCAACGAATGCTGAGCCGTCATCGCCTTTACGTTGGTGTTGATCACAGACATCTTGCAATCCCCTTAAAAGAGTGAGATCCGGTTTATCGCCCGAGCGGGGATCCCGCCCTCAAAGACTGAATCGGCGCCATTTGGCTAGACTTGAGCGCCGACTTCACGATTTGCTATCGAAAAGAATGCCCTTCATTCTTTCGATGTTGTGCGACACATGCAGCACCTCTTCGGCGGGAATCTGCCGCACGAGCTCGCCGCTGGTTTTGTCCGTCACACGAATAATTGAGCGGTTCACCACATCGTCGATATTGAAGGCCAGGTTTCGGTTATTGGCCGATGCCTGTTCATTCAATTGACGAACCGCCTCTTCCAGGCGCTGGCGCATCTCGCCCGCATCAAATTTGGGCCGAGCCAGCTGTGTGGTGAAGTTGGCGCTGGCCTGGGCCGAGCTCGACACGTTAACTACCCGCTGCGCAGGCGTGGCGTTACTTGCTTTAGCCGAGACGACACTGGGATTGACACTGGCCCCCTGGGCCATGGGCCCCCCAGAACCCGACACTGACTGAATGCCTGACATTTCAGATCCCTCCAAAAGCGCACCGCGACACCCGCGGCAGGCTTCGACTGGGAAGGACTAATCGACCGGCGCCGTCCAAATAGGACGCGCGGGAACGGCCGACCCCTTCCCTCATCCAAGGAGTCGACCTGTATTTTTGAAACTTTAGGGGCCGGCGCGAAACTTTTTACTTGTTGTTGTACATCGCAGCCAGATTTTCAAACTGCCCCTTCAGGGAGTCACGCAAGCTATTCATCTGCGACACCAGCCCGTCCATGACGATGAACTGGTCGAGATAGCGTTCATAGACTTCTTCCATCTGCTCTTGAAGCCGGGTCATATCAAGCTCGGCCCGGTCGAGCTGGGTGTTAGCCGCGTTATTACGAGCCATGATGGGGCCGTTGGCGCCCATCAGGTCATCAAGGCGCTTAACGGCGTCGCCAGCAAGCCCCCGGGCGGCATCGCCCAACATGCTTTGATTGTCGGTATTTGCGGTGAACGCCTTGGCAATGTCATCAAAACGCCCGATGAGTGCCACGTCGAGTTTTGTTGCATCTATCTGCAGACGCCCTTCGCGATCTAGGGTAATCCCGATGTCACGCATTGCGCTCACAGTGCTGCCCGGCGTTGAAGAAGTGGCGGTCATCATGCTGCGCGCCTGATCGCGCACGTATCTGACCAAGGAGTCATTAGCCAGAATTCCGCCGTATTCCTCGTCCTCAGACTTTGGATCGGCCATCGTGTCCAGAAAGTCCTGCAGGTCGTTGTAAGCCTTGACCAGGGTGTCGATTTTTTCGCGGACGGGTGCTGTGTCGCGACTGATGGTGACCGTTCCGGGCGAGTTGCTCTGGCCCAGCAGTTCAAGCTTCACACCCGGGATGACATCGTCGATGGTATTGGTCGGCCGCTGCACCGCGATGCCGTCAATGACCGCTGTCGCGTCTGCCGCTGGCTTGATCTGCGTGGCAAATTCAAGCCCGGCCACGGCCTGTCCCGCGGGCTGACTGATCGTAAAGTGATTGGCAGCACCCGATTCGCCCGTTAACAAGATGGTGACCGGGTTGATCGGATCGCCCGTATTAACCAGCCGGGCCTCGACACCGGTCGCCTGAGTCTTACTATTGATCGCCTCAACCACCCCTTCGGGTGACTTTCGCGTGACGTCAACCGTGGTGGTCGTGCCCCCCCGTGTGATCTGGAGGCTGAAGGCAACCCCACTATTCAGCGTGGTGTTCGCTGCGGAAAAATTGCCACTGCGCACTACCCGTCCACTGGCCAGACCCGTAACCTCAACACTGTGCTGACCCAGCGAAGCACTGGCTCCCGCCGTGGCCTCGTAGGCCAGCGGGGTACTGTTCTTGGCGCTGGCGCCGTTAAATTCTGAGCGGTCGTTTAGCGCGGAAAACGCATCCTTAAGCTGCTTGAGACCGAACATAACGGCCCCATAACCAGAAATACGCTTCTCGGTCTTATCGATGCGAGCCTGAATCGCCTCTTCGCGCGGCTTCTGCTCAACATCTGTGAGGTTGCGTGCCAGCCCTTTGATATCAATACCAGAGCCGGCACCCAAGGCACTCATGATGGTGTCAGTACTCATGCGCAGGCTCCGATAACCACTTTCATCCTCTTATGTTTATCGACCGCAGTCGCCGATTCTTGATCTGGAAAATCTAGTTGATGTACTGGAACAAGTTCAGCTGCGAAATCTGCGCAAAACTACGCTGCGCGGCTTCTAAAGCAAGCATCTGTTTCTGCATGCGGGTCACAGCCTCCGCGTAGTCGAGATCCTCAATATTGGAAAGAACGGCACGCAGCTGCAACTGGGTCTCTTCGACCGCCTGGGTCTGCATGTCGGCAACTCTGAGATCTGTGCCCACCTCGGAAATGTTGAAGGTAAAAACATTCATCATCTTGTCGAGTTCACCGATACCACGCTGCATGGCCGGATGCTCACCCGCGCGGATGCCATCTGTCAGATCTTCGATGGCCTCAAAGAAACCAACACTGCTGGTGACGATCTCACCCTCAACCACCGCTGAACGCTCGAGCGGAGCAAAGACATTCGTGCCAGAGCGATTGAGATTAAGATCACGATGATCACCCACCGCTACTTTCATGCGAGTCTGATCGCCCGCGTAAACGATATTACCCTCGGCATCAGGCGAGAACGGCGTCTGTAAAACGCGCGATCCGGCGAAGAGATAGTTACCCTGGGTGTCACGGGCATTAGCCATGGACAGCAACTGCTCGCGCATGCCGTCGATCTCAATGGCGATCACCTCACGGTTTGCAGGATCGTAAGTATCGTTGGACGCCTGAAGTGCCAGCTCTTTAATGCGAGTAAGAAGATCCGAGGCATTGCGAAGCGTGGCCTCTTCGGTACCCAGACGATTCTTAGCGGCCACCAGCGCCTCATGGTGACGATCCTGTCGGTCAACCATGCCCTTCAGGCGCAGTACGGCACCCGCCCTTCCCGGCTCGTCACTGGGTTTGACGATTTTTTTACCTTCGGCCAGCTGTGCCTGTACGTTAGCAAGCGAGTTTTGCCGCTCGCTCATCTGACCGACCGCTCGGTCAAAAAACTGACTATTTGAGATTTTCATCAGCGGATCTGCGCGATGGCATCAAACAATTGATTAGCAAGCTGAATCACTTTGGCCGATGCCTGATAGGCCTGTTGAAAGCGGATGAGGTCGGCCGCCTCTTCATCAAGGCTGACGCCAGAGACCTGATCACGTGCTTCGACAGCCTGCTCGTTGACGACCTTAAGGGCCTCTTCGGCGATTCGAGCCTGATTACCCAAATTACCGATACGGTTTAACTGTTCAAGCCAGGCTTCGCCGATCGTGATGCCACCGGCAATCAGTTCTCGGGAACTTTCAAGGGCCGCCAGCCTGAGGATGTTCGCGTTATCGCCGATGCCATCCTGATTACCGTCAATCGTAAAAACATCGCCCTCGGAGGGCACGCGAGACAAGCTGAGCTGAAGCCCGCGGTAATGGATTCCCTCCAAAGGACGGTAGTCGCGCTCAGCGAGAATTGTTCCGGTGGCTTTGTCGGTGAGTTGCCAGCGCGTATCGGTGACAAAGCTGACCTCGAGCTCGCGGTCGCGCAGAAAGTCAATCGGTTCGCGCTTACCCGCAGTGAACAGCGTTGAAAAGCTGGCACTACCCTCCCCGGTTACAAACACGAGGAGGTCTTCGGGAATCTGGCCGTCGATCTGAACACTGGTGTCCAAACCCAAGCTCGATAGCGCTGACGGATTACCTGCTGCCCCAATGGCGAGCTCGACAGAATCAGACGTGTTCTTCGCAGAAAGTTCGAGGCGCCCCGCGTAGCGGCCTGCGGCCAGGCCCATTGCGTTACCAG
>JBEDGK010000259.1:0-4604 GCA_041174665.1 Pseudomonadota bacterium | reverse complement strand
GGCCGGGAATCGCCGCCCGATTAGGTAACATTTTTACGGACCTAAGCGCGGAGGCGACGCTGCGCGCCGGCCAATTGCGCGGCGACCTGCGCGGCAGTGGCAGCTACAGTTTTTTTCGCTTGGCTGCGCGAGCGGTCGCTCATGACGCCACCCTGCAGGGCGGCTGGTTCACCGGCACCGAGGCTCGCACGGTCAGTCCGAAACGCCTGACCGGCGAGGCGGAGCTGGGCGTGCAATGGCAATCGCCGCAGTGGTCGCTGCGCATTTCGGTGATCAGGCGCAGCAACGAAATTAAAGGACTGAGCGAGTCGCTGGGACAGCAGGATTTTTTGCGGCTATCCATCGCATTTACCCGCTGAAAACTGGCCGAGAGTGCGCGATTCTTTGCGGTATAATTCGAATTTCACGCTAGTGCCTTTCGGCATATCCTGCAATGACCAAGTTTGTATTTGTCACTGGCGGCGTCGTCTCTTCCCTGGGCAAAGGGATTGCTGCAGCGTCTCTGGCCGCGATTCTTGAGTCGCGCGGCCTCAAAGTCACCCTTCTCAAGCTAGACCCCTACATTAACGTTGACCCCGGAACGATGAGCCCGTTTCAGCACGGTGAGGTGTTCGTCACCGACGATGGCGCTGAAACCGATCTCGATCTCGGCCATTACGAGCGCTTCATCAGCGCGCGCATGAGAAAAATCAACAACTTCACCACCGGACAGATTTATGAATCCGTCATCCGCAAGGAGCGGCGAGGCGAGTATCTCGGCAAGACCGTGCAGGTGATTCCGCATATCACTAATGAGATTCAGGAATTCATTCATCGCGGTGCCGAGGGTTTTGATGTGGCGATCGTTGAGATCGGCGGCACGGTCGGCGATATCGAGTCGTTACCGTTTCTTGAAGCGGCTCGACAAATGTCATTGCGCGCCGGACGCAACAGCGCTGCCTTTATTCACTTGACTTTGGTGCCGTATCTGGTGTCTGCAGGCGAGCTCAAGACCAAGCCCACCCAGCACAGCGTGCAAAAACTGCGCGAGATCGGTATCTCACCGGATGCGCTGCTGTGCCGCGCCGACCGTCCCATTCCGGATGACGAGCGCGCAAAGATTTCGTTGTTCTCGAACGTACAGGAAGATGCTGTCATCTCGGTATGGGATGCCGACACCATCTACAAGATTCCACAGATGCTCCATGACCAAGCGCTTGATCGCATCATCTGCGAGAAACTGCAGATCGAGGCCCGCCCAGCCGATCTGTCGATGTGGAGCCGTCTGGTCGATTCGCTCCAGCATCCCAAGCATGAAGTCAATATCGCAATGGTCGGAAAGTACGTCGACCTCACCGAATCCTACAAATCCCTGACTGAAGCACTTCGTCACGCCGGCATTCATACCGAGTCGCGGGTGAACATCGAATACGTGGACTCGGAAGACATTGAAGTCAAAGGCACCGGCAGCTTGTCGAAGTTCGACGCCATTTTGGTGCCGGGAGGGTTCGGTAAGCGGGGTGTGGAAGGAAAGATTGCGGCGGCGCGCTACGCGCGCGAAAGCAAGGTTCCATATCTGGGCATCTGTCTCGGCATGCAAGTGGCGCTGATCGAGTATGCGCGCAATGTGGCGGGTCTCAAAAATGCCAATTCGACCGAATTTGATCCGAGCACCGAAAACCCTGTGGTGGCGCTGATCACGGAATGGCAGAACCATGACGGCGTGATCGAGAGGCGTGATGCGAATTCCGACCTGGGCGGCACGATGCGCCTCGGCGCGCAAACCTGCGCGGTGAAGCCGGGCACGCTTGCTGCTGATATCTATGGCGCAGAAGTCACCGAGCGTCACCGTCATCGCTACGAAGCCAACAACCATTACCTTGATCGCGTTGAAAAATCCGGGCTCGTTGTTTCCGCCCGCACCCCGCATGAGGCGCTGTGCGAGATTATGGAACTGCCGCGCAGTGGCGAACATGCACACCCTTGGTACATGGGCGTTCAATACCATCCTGAGTTCAAGTCCACACCACGCGATGGTCATCCGCTGTTTATCTCGTTCATCAGGGCCGCGCTGGCCTACAAGGAAGCCGCCGGGCAGAGGAAGGCCGCATGAAGCTCTGCGGATTCGATGTCGGACTCGATCAGCCTTTTTTTCTGATCGCTGGCCCTTGCGTGATCGAGTCCGAAGCGATGGCTCTCGATACCGCAGCGCAGCTCAAAGAAATTACCTCGGCACTTGGCGTTCCTTTCATCTACAAATCTTCATTCGACAAGGCGAATCGTTCATCCGGTTCGACCTTTCGCGGACTGGGCATGGAAAAAGGTTTACAGATACTGGCTACTGTGAAGCAAAAAATCGGTGTGCCGGTGCTGACCGATATTCACGAGATTGATGAAATCCAACCCGTCGCGGCAGTGGTGGATGTCTTGCAAACGCCGGCCTTTCTATGTCGGCAGACAGATTTCATCCGCGCGTGCGCGCAATCGGGCAAGCCGGTCAATATCAAGAAGGGCCAGTTCCTCGCGCCCGGCGACATGAAAAACGTGATCGACAAGGCGCGCGATGCCGCGCGCGAAGCAGGCTTGCCGACCGATGTATTCATGGCCTGCGAGCGGGGCGTTTCGTTCGGCTACAACAATCTTGTCTCCGACATGCGCTCGCTGGCGATCATGCGCGACACAGGATGCCCGGTGGTGTTCGATGCCACGCACTCGGTGCAGTTGCCGGGGGGGCAAGGTACATCCTCGGGCGGGCAGCGCGAATTCGTGCCGGTGCTGGCGCGCGCGGCGGTGGCAGTGGGCATCTCCGGCTTGTTCATGGAGACTCATCCTGATCCGGCTCAGGCAAAGTCCGATGGACCGAATGCGGTGCCGCTGAATCGCATGCGCGAGTTGCTGACTGGTCTTGCAGCGCTTGATCGCGTGGTAAAGCAAACTCCGTTACTTGAAAACGATTTCTGAAGTTTTTTTCAACCTCTCCGCGCATTACCGGCGGTTGGCATGCCAAACAAAAATAATCTGTTCTGGAGAACTGAATGAGTGCAATCGTTGACATCATTGGCCGCGAGATTATCGACTCGCGCGGCAATCCCACCGTCGAGTGCGACGTGCTGCTGGAATCCGGCGTAATGGGCCGCGCGGCCGTGCCCTCGGGCGCATCGACTGGCTCGCGCGAGGCAATTGAGCTGCGTGACGGCGATACCAAGCGCTACCTGGGTAAGGGCGTGCTGAGAGCATGTGAAAACATCAACACGGAAATTTCCGAAGCCGTGATGGGCCTCGATGCGAGCGAGCAGGCTTTCCTTGATCACACCATGATCGACCTTGATGGCACCGATAATAAAGGTCGTCTCGGTGCGAATGCGATGCTGGCCGTCTCAATGGCGGTGGCCAAGGCAGCCGCGGAAGAGGCAGGGCTGCCGCTGTACCGCTACTTCGGTGGCTCGGGCGCGATGCAGATGCCGGTGCCGATGATGAATGTGATTAATGGCGGCGCCCACGCCGACAACAATCTCGATCTGCAGGAATTCATGATCATTCCGGTCGGTGCGCCCAGCTTCCGCGAAGCGATCCGTTACGGCGCCGAGGTGTTTCATCATCTGAAAAAAATTCTGCACGACAAAGGGCTGATCACGGCGGTTGGTGACGAGGGCGGTTTTGCGCCGTCGGTGAAGAACCATGAAGAAGCGATTCAGCTCATTTTGCAAGCCATTGAAAAGGCCGGCTACGAGCCCGGTACGCAGATTGCACTGGGGCTCGATTGCGCGGCCTCCGAGTTCTACAAAGATGGCAAATACCATCTCGACGGCGAAGGACTGGTGCTGTCTTCTGGCGATTTCACGAACCTGTTATCGACTTGGTGCGACAAATATCCCATTATTTCCATCGAAGATGGCATGCATGAGGGCGACTGGGACGGCTGGGCAACGCTGACCAAGGCGTTGGGCAAGAAGGTGCAGCTGGTCGGCGACGATCTGTTCGTCACCAACACCAAGATTCTGCGTGAAGGTATACAGAAAGAGATCGCCAATTCCATTCTGATCAAGATCAACCAGATCGGCACGCTGACCGAGACCTTCGCCGCGATCGAGATGGCCAAGCGCGCCGCTTACACCGCCGTGATCTCGCACCGTTCCGGCGAGACCGAGGACTCCACCATTGCCGACATCGCCGTGGGCATGAATGCCTTGCAGATCAAGACGGGATCCATGTCCCGTTCGGATCGCATGGCGAAATACAACCAGCTGCTGCGCATCGAGGAAGATCTGGGCGATATTGCCAGCTACCCCGGTCGTCAGGCTTTTTACAATCTTAAGTAAGCGATGTGGGCTGCTGCTACCTCGCGGCCCGTTACCGCGTTTGCCAATACGATTACTGAGACTACAGTGCGACTGATCCTGATCGTACTCACCGTGATGCTGATCCTGATCCAGTACCCGCTGTGGCTGGGCAAGGGTAGCTGGTTGCGTGTGTGGGATTTGTCGCGGCAGCTCGACAGTGCCCTCGCCAAAGAGCAAGAGCTGAAAGATCGCAACGCGAAGCTGGCGTCCGAGGTGCAAGACTTGAAGGAAGGTACTGGCGCGGTCGAGGAGCGTGCCCGCTATGAGCTGGGACTGATCAAGGAC
>JBEDGK010000258.1:0-34086 GCA_041174665.1 Pseudomonadota bacterium | reverse complement strand
ATGAATCCTTTGGCGTGCGTCAGGCGCATTTGATGGCGGAATATTTCAACCCGGTGATTCAGGCGTTTCATGATCTGCCTTTTCCGGTGGTGGCCGCCGTGAATGGCCCCTGCGCCGGTGCGGGCGTCAGCATTGCGCTGTCTGCCGACATCGTGCTTGCTGCGGAGTCGGCGTATTTCATGCTGACCTTTTCGCCGCGACTGGGATTAATTCCTGATCTGGGCGCAACATGGAAATTGCCACGACTGATCGGCTGGGCGCGCGCGCAGGCCGCGACGCTGCTTGGCGACAAAATGTCGGCCACAGATGCCGCTGCCTCAGGCATGATCTGGCGCTGCCTGCCCGATGCATCGCTGATTGCCGAGGCGACTGCCGTCGTATCGCGGCTGGCGAAAGGTCCGCCCGGCATCGCGCGAGAAGTGCGTCATGCCTATCACGCTTCATCGACCAACACGCTGGCAGAACAGCTCGATTATGAGCGCCATCGTCAGCGCGAATTGCTCGATTCTGCCGCCTTCAATGAAGGCCTGAGAGCCTTTGCAGAGAAACGATCGCCTGATTTTTATAAAAAATAAAAAGAAAACAACAAGGACATACGCATGAATTACGAGACACTCAGCTGCGACCTTTCTGAAAATATTCTGACTGTTACGTTGAACCGTCCCGAGAAGCTAAATGCCTTCACGGTGACAATGGCGAATGAACTGATCGATGTTTTCAACCGATCAAGCGACAATGATGAGGTACGCGCGATCATTGTCACAGGCGCAGGGCGCGCATTCTGCGCAGGCATGGACCTCGCAGTGTCGGGCAATGTATTCGGACTGGATGAGTCACTCCATCCAACCATGACAGACATGAACGAGCGCCTCGATGACCCCGCGATCGTCAAGGGCGTGCGCGATACGGGTGGACGCGTATCTCTGTCCATATTCAACTGCAAGAAGCCCGTGATCGGCGCGATCAATGGCGCAGCGGTCGGTGTGGGCATGACGATGCAGCTGCCGATGGATATACGGCTCGCGTCGGAGCAGGCAAAGTTCGGCTTCGTGTTCGGCAAGATCGGTATCGTGCCCGAGGCATGCTCGACCTGGTTCCTGCCGCGGCTGGTCGGCCTGTCAAAGGCGATGGAGTGGGTGCATACTGCCGAGATCTTTGGCGCCGAGGAAGCGCACCGTGCCGGGCTAGTCAAAGAAGTGCTACCCGCAGACCAGCTACTTACGCGGGCGCGTGAACTTGCCCGCATGCTGGCTGAACGCTCTCCGGCATCGATGGCGATGGCGCGTCAGATGATGTATCGGAACAGTGCATTCAGCCACCCGCTGGAAGCACACAAGGTGGAATCGCTGGCCATGTTCTATGCGAGTATCGAGGATGGCAAGGAAGGTGTCACTGCATTTACCGAGAAACGCAAACCAGCATTCAAGAGCAAGGCATCGCAGATGCCGGATTTTTTTCCGTGGTGGTGACATCACAAAACCAGGTAGTTACCATCGGACCGGACAGCGATGCTGTTCTTTCGTTCCAGGATGACAGTGTCGCAGAGTGTCTGTAGCTCTTTGAAGGGTTTTACCATGTTTCCTTCACTGGTACGAATCTCCTGATTCGCGATCGTTGTGAAATGGTCATTTGCCACATTAGTGCCAAGCGCAATAATGCAGCGGGGCTTGCTTGAGGATTGAGACGCCATGTCAAGCAGGGTCAGGGTGTCTTTGGTTAAGTCAGACACGGAAAGATTGGAGCCCACCACATGCATCAATGACCGCTGCGCATACGCACCGGTGCTCTCATCGTAATTTGTGCAAAGTACGATTGCGCTGCAGTCAGCCATGTGCCGGGTAAAGATCAATTCGTCGTTGATAGCAGTTTTCATCCAGCCCATGCTGACCTCAATGGCGCCAGGCTGTTTTACTCACTCATTGAATGCCCGTGGGCCAGCGCTCAGTTCTGGCATGTCGGATTTTTCAATCTTCGCAAGCTTGCTCCCGATAGACGCCAGCAACTTTCCGTGGCTGGCGGGATTGGCAGGTTTCATTGACACCTCTGGGGAACGCTCTTGTGGAGGTAAAGTTTCTACTTTGTAATACTTTCCACTGCTTCGTTCCGAGGGAAATGTGTCCTTGATGGACTAGAGACTCGAAAATTAGAGCGAATTCACAAAAGCGATCAGATCCTCTCGCTCTTGGGGTTTTAGCTTTGCAAATTTGTCGCGTGAGGCTCTCGCCCCGCCGTCATGCCAGAGGATCGCTTCGAGCACATTACGCGCCTGTGCGCAGCCAGGGTACCGGGCATTCTGCAGACTGCACCTTGGTTAACAGACGCTCTTCCCGTTTGACCTCGACCTTGTCCTGATGACGTGGCGACATGACGGAGCTCAAAATCCGCTGAGATCGACGAGGTCCAGCCATCAATTAATTCATCCGATTATTACTTTTTAGATAATGATGTCTATCGCTTGATGTCTGGCGCTTGATGCGTACCACTTTCAGCCTCGGGTACATCACCAGGGATCTCGACTTTCGTCAGCATGACGACCTGACTGGCCATGGGCTCCGGCCTGAAAACCGCAGCTCATTATTGTCTTTTAGCGCACGTGGATACCGTATACTCGATTCAATACATTTAGACTTTTCGGTGAATCTGAATGAGTAGGTCAGTGCTGCGGCACAGCATAAAAAGCTGCTTCATTAAAAATAAACGCGACAAGCACAACAACCGATAGCATTGAAACGGGATGACGCTTCGGGTTGAATAAGTGGCGCGCGCTGGCACCCCACCCAACGAGCGCTGAACCTTTGGGAGACAAGACCATGAGCATCAAAGGCGACAAAAACACCAACAACACCAACACCACCAACAACCCGCAATCCCCTCAGCCGCAGCGTCGCAAGCTGCTGCAGGGTGCGACCGCAATGGCCGGCATGGCCACGCTGGGCTTTCCTTACCTTTCGTTCGCACAGAACAAGCCGATCCGTGTCGGGATGCCGACGATCTTGTCCGGCCGGGTCGCGATGCTCGGTCAGTCGTCGACTAATGCCGCGCAGATGGAAGTGGAAAAATTCAATGCCGCCGGCGGCCTCGGCGGGCGCAAGGTCGAGCTGGTCATCCGCGATTCCAAGGGTCAACCCCAAGAAGCAGCGCGCGTTGCGCGCGAACTGGTGACTGCCGAAGGCTGCGAAATTATTTACGATGCCGAGGCGTCTTCGGGTGCCTTTGCGGTGCACGAAGTCGCGCGCGATCTGGGCGTGCTGGTTATTCACACCTGCTCGGAGACGTCGGCGCTGTCGGCTGATCCCAAACTGCGCACGCCGCTGGCATTCCGCTGCGCGCGGCAGGGTGTGCATGATGCGGTGATTGGTGGCGCTTACGCAGCCAAAGTCGCAAAAGAAAAGAATCTCAAGCGATGGATGACCTGCTCGCCCGATTATGCGTATGGTCGCGACACGACGGCAGAGTTTGTCGATTATCTGAAGTACTTCAACAAGGATGTGGAAGTCATCGGCGATGTCTGGCCTAAGCTGTTCCAGGCCGACTACAGCGAAAACATCACGCGTCTGCTGCAGGGCAATCCGCAAGCCGTGTATTCCTGCCTGTGGGGTGGCGACCTGACCTCGTTCATCGATCAGTCGACTATCTACGCACTGTTCAAGGACAAACAGTTCTTTGGCGTGAACATGGCCGACTATGCGGTGCTGCATAACGTGAAAGCCGTACCCGCCGGCCTGCACTCGGGCAATCGTTATCTCAAGAGCTTCCCGAATAACCCAGGCAATACCGCTTGGTCGAATGCGTATCAGGCAAAATACAAAGACCTACCTCTGAACTGGGCCTGGCAGAATGCTGCGGGCATCCAGTTCCTCACCACAGCCATGAAAAAAGCCAACAGCGCGGATGGCAAAAAAATCGCCGCGGCACTCACCGGCCTTAGCATCGACTCTCCTTTCGGCGCCAATGGCAAGCTGACGATGCGCGCCGAAGACCACACACTCGTCGACTACGCACTCGGTTGGGGCGAATTGTCCGGCAAAGAACCATTCATGCCGAACCCCGTTCCCGGCAATTGGAAACAAATCGCCGAACTGGAAGCAGAGTGGAAAAAGCGTAAAGGCTTCGCCTGATGTACTACGCTCGCTGCCCGTCAATGGCGACAAGCAGCGTATTGCTCGGCATGACTCGCTAGCTGCTCTCATGTCGCACCTCACCCGCCTGCCTTTCCGGAGTATTGCGTGAATCCCACTGCGTTACTTGAATGCGTGAGTTCGATGTCCTGCATCGTCACGCAACTATCCACCGGCCTGATCGTCGGCTCGCTACTCTTTCTCGTGGCCGCCGGTCTGACACTGATCTTTGGCGTGTTGGGCATCGTGAATTTTGCTCACGGTTCGTTTTATATGCTTGGTGCCTATCTCGCGCTTACCGCCTATCGCATGTCAGGCAGTTTCATCATCGCGGTACTCGCAGCCGGTCTCGGTGTCGGATTATTCGGCCTGATCTTCGAGCGCTTCTTCATGCGACGCGTGTACAACGCCGATGTGCTCATGCAGCTGCTGGTCTGCTATGCACTGGTGCTGATGATGGATGATGTGGTCAAGATCGTCTGGGGCGCGGAATTCCAGTCAATGGGCATGCCAGACGCGTTTCAAGCGCCGCCGTTGTTCATTCTCGGCGGCATCGTGCCACTGTTTTACGTGTACCTCATCGGCGCAGCGGCGCTGATCGCGCTGGTGCTGTGGGTAATCCTGAACCACACACTGATGGGCAAGATCGTGCGCGCTGCCGCACAAAACCCCACCATGACCTCGGCGCTGGGCCTGAACACCAGCCTGATCTATGCTGCCGTGTTCGCCTTTGGCGGCGCGCTAGCCGGCATGGCCGGTGGACTGGCCGCGCCGGTGAGATCAATGTCGCCAGGCATGGGCTTCTCGATCCTGATTGAATCGTTCATCGTCACCGTGATCGGCGGCATGGGTTCGGTCAGTGGCGCACTGGTGGGCGCCTTGCTGATCGGTCTGATACGAGCATTCGGCACGATAGGCTTCCCACTGTTCGTGGAAGGCCTGATGTTCATCGCGATGGGTCTGATCCTGATACTGCGGCCCAATGGTCTGCTCGGCAAGGAAGGCAGGACCGCATGAAATCTTCCACCTTCCGCGCTGATCTGCTGTGGGCAGTGGCCGCGCTGCTATTACTCGCCCTGCTGCCTGCACTGACCTCATCGCGCGTACTGCTGGATTACGTCATACGGCTCGCGGCGATGGGTATCTTTGCCACCTCGCTCAACATCCTGATCGGTTATGGCGGGCTCGTGTCCTTCGGCCATGCGATGTTTTTTGGAGGTGGGGCCTATGCGTTTGCGTTGATGATGCAAAAGACCGGCTCCAGCATCCCGGTCGCCATGCTGGTGGCAATCGCCTTCTGCGCAATCATGGGTCTGGTCGTTGGCGCGATCTGTGTACGCCTGAAAGAGATTTATTTTTCTTTCATCACGCTGGCTTTTCAGATGCTGCTCTATAGCGTGATCCTGACCTGGACCTCGCTAACCGGTGGTGATCAGGGCCTGACCGGTGGCATTCCGCGCACGCCCTTCCTTGGTATTAGTCTCGCTGATCCCATCCAGTTCTACTGGTTTGCCTGCGTGCTCGGTGTGGGCAGCCTGCTGCTGATGCGCACGCTGCTGCAATCACCGTTTGGCTACACGTTGCGCATGGTGCGAGATAACGCCGAGCGAGCGCGCTATCTGGGCATTGATGTATGGCGAGTGAAGCTATACGCATTCATTCTCGCGGCTTCATTGGCCAGCGTGGGTGGGATCCTGATGGCGCTATTTGTCTCCGGCGCTTTCCCTGAATTCAGTTATTGGACGATGTCGGGCGAAGCTACCTTCATGATCATGATGGGCGGCCTGCACGTGTTCATTGGCCCGGTGGTTGGTGCCGGTCTGCTGCTGCTGTTCAATGACGTGATCACCCGGAGCACGGAATACCACGGACTCGCGCTGGGCATCGTCGTGCTGCTGTTCGCACTGGGTTTCAAGCGCGGCATCACGGATTTTGCAGAACAATTACTACAATCAATAAAAAAGAAGGAAGACAAGCAATGAGTAAACAATCCCTGACCGTTGTCACGGGTGGAGCGAGCGGCATTGGCGCAGCCTGCGCACGTCATCATGTGAAGCGCGGTGACTCCGTGATCGTGCTCGACCTGCCCGCTGGCTGGTCAGAAGCGAAAGCCGAGCATCTGGGCGTCAAAGCATTTTATGCGTGCGATGTACTGGATGACCAGCGTGTGCGCGACGTCGCAGCACTGATCGAACAAGAACACGGCGCTATCGACTACCTGATCAACAGTGCCGGTATCCTGCAGCGCAAGCTGCCACCTGAACAGCTACCGATGGATCACTGGGATGCAGTCACCAACATTGACTTGCGCGGCACCTACCTGTGCTGCGCGGTGTTCGGTTCACGCATGGCAGCGCGCGGACATGGGGCGATCGTCAACATTGCCTCCATCACCAGCTTCCGCTCTTCTCCCTTGCATGCGTATGGCCCGGCCAAGGCAGCAGTCGCATCGCTGACCATGGGACTCGCTGCGGAATGGGGACGTTCCGGTGTGCGGGTGAATGCGGTCGCGCCGGGCTTTACGCTCACTGAGGGCTTACAGGCGGCAATTGATCGCGGTGACCGTGATCCTGCGGAACTGGCGCAGCCCTCAGCAATGAACCGGCTGGTGATGCCCGATGAAGTTGCCGATGGCATCGGCTTCTTGTTATCCGATGCCGCACGTGCCATCACGGGTATCACCATGCCCATCGACTGTGGCTGGATGGCCGGCAGCACCTGGGATACCTGGGGCGGTATGCAGGGCCCGCGCAAATCCTGAACAATCTTTGAGTGCATAACCCCACGGACAGCCCATGCTGAAAGTCGAGAATCTTTGCAAATCCTTCGGTGGAGTGGTTGCGACCTCGGATGTGTCGATCGATTTCTCCGCCGGCTCGCTGTCGGCGGTGATCGGCCCCAATGGCGCGGGCAAGACCACTTTCTTTAACCTGATCTCGGGCGGCTTGCAGCCGGATTCCGGTCGCATCTTGCTCGATGGCGAGGATATCGTCGGCCTGCCCAGCAGCGAGATCGTGCGCAAGGGCATAGGCCGCGCATTTCAGGTCGCCAAGCTCTTCAAATCACTCACGGTAGAAGAGTCACTGCGCGCAGCGCTGCAATCGCCACTCGGACAATCCTTGCAAATGCACGGTCGTTTTCCAACAGCGCAAACACGGGATCGCGCGCATGAGGTGATGGAGCAGCTCGGACTTCAGGACAAGGCCGCCGTCGTCAGCGGCAATCTCTCGCATGGTGACCAGAAGCTGCTCGATATCGCGCTGGCGATAGTGCTCAAACCGAAGGTACTGCTGCTCGACGAGCCCGTGGCTGGCATGGGGCCAGAAGAGCGCTGGCAGATGATCGACACTGTCTATAAGCTGTGGAAGCAAGGCGGCCTGACCATCGTTCTGATCGAGCATGACATGGAGATCGTATTCAAAGTATCGCAGCATATTCATGTGCTCTCTTACGGCAAGCTGCTGGCGCAGGGAACACCGGATGAGATACGCAACAACCCTGCGGTGATCGAAGCCTATCTCGGTACGCCAAAGGAGGCGCACGCATGAGCAGCATGCTGACAGTAAAGTCGCTCGACGTGAGCTATGGCAGCAGCCAGGTGCTGTTCGGGCTGAAGCTGAATGTGAGCCAAGGCGAGACACTTGCCATATTGGGGCGCAATGGTGCTGGCAAGAGCACGACCATGAAGGCCATCGCCGGTGTGGTTCCCGCCAAACGCGGTAGCGTCGAGCTGGAGGGTAAATCCATCACCGGTCAGCCCTCGCACAAGATTGCACGCGCCGGCATCGGCTTCGTGCCGGAAGACCGACAGATCTTCATTGATCTCTCCGTGGATGACAATCTGCGCATCGCGGCCAAGCGCGGCGCGCATGGCGAAGAGGACTGGAGCATAGAGCGCGTGTACGACATGCTGCCGCTGCTCAAGCCTTTGCGTGAGCGACTGGGCGGACAGCTGTCGGGTGGTGAACAGCAGATGCTGACTATCGGCCGCTCACTGATGGGTAATCCTAGCCTGCTGTTATTGGACGAGCCCAGCGAAGGCTTAGCACCCATCATGGTTCAAAAAATCGGCGAACTGGTCGATGACCTGCGCAGGCTTGGTACCACGATTATTCTGGCTGAGCAAAATCTGCATTTCTGCCTTGGCCTAGCTGATCGCGCGGTCGTGATCGATAAAGGCTGCGACGTTTTCGAAGGCAGCATCCGCGAATTGGAAGCCAATACGGAAGTGAAGCAGCGATATCTGTCCGTATAAGAGCGGCGCTTTGCCGAATACCCGCCGATTAAGCTAAAACGTCTTGATGCACGACAAAAGCTACTGCGCCCGGTCTGCGCCGGAGTGATGATGTTCAGACCAGTAGCACCTACAACGTCATCCTTGGCAGACTTCAAATCCAGAGAGGCCTCATGAGTTCTACCTTACCCAAAGCCTTTGATATGCAAGGTCTGCGCGTGCTGATCACCGGCGCCGCCGGTGGCATCGGCTCTGAAGCTGCCAAGTTATGTAGCCAGCTAGGCGCAAGGACAGTGCTCACCGATGTGGGCAGTACTTTGAAAAGAATGGAGTCAATGTCGAGTGCGCTGCCCGGGGTAGAGACAGTCGAGTCGCTGGACATTTCTGATCGCCATGCGGTCGAGGCACTGGTCGCTAGCCACGCTCCGTTCGATGCGCTGATCGATACGGCGGCGATATGCCCCTTCGATGAAGACTGGATGCAGCCAGAATGGGATAAAAAATTTGATCGGGTGATGAGGGTGAATGTGCTTGGGCCGATTAATTTGGTCAGAGCGATCATGCCCGGCATGATAGAACGCAAGCACGGCAGTATTGCACTGTGCGGCTCGATAGCAGGCTGGATGGGCGGCTTGCTGGCGGCACCGCACTACGCAGCCTCCAAAGGCAGCGTTCATGCATTGGTGCGCTGGTTCGCGCAGCGCGCGACGCCGCATCATGTCCGAGTGAATGCGGTCGCCCCCGGGCCCATCGCCACCGGCATGACCGACGGCCAACCCTACAATAAAGACAATTACCCGATGAAACGCATGGGCGATCCCAAGGAAATTGCGAATGCGCTGGTATTTTTATCTTCACCTGCTGCCTCATTTATCGCGGGCAGTGTGATGGATGTGAACGGGGGTGTATTGATGCGCTAAGGTGTGGCTGAAATAGCCAGAAGCAGACAATAGCCACTGATCAGCATCCGTACAGGTTTTGATTTCTGTGGCTCGATTACCTATAAAACAAGGGATTTTTTCAAGGCGTCACCCACCTCGCTCAGTGTTACTTCTCAGAAAACACACGAAAGAAAATATTGGGCTTTGCACGCCGAGACAAGCGTATTTTTAACTGCTGATGGATAAGTAACCCGTTCGATTCATTGCGGCAAGCGTGATGGGGCCGAACGAGGTATACCGGTGCAGTGATGAATCACTTACTCGACTAGTTACGAAACTATCCTCAAGAAAAAAGGTTCTAAAGAAACTCTGCAGGTATTTTCGGCACATATGGTTTACTTTCGACTGAGGATCTCAGACCATGACACCGTTCAACCCGCATCCCGACGCCAACTCTTCAAGCTTCGCCTACCTGAACAATCTTCCACCAGGGACAAATCCTTTCTACACCCCTGACCCGGCGCTGAATCCGGCTGGTGGTCTACCGCGCATACTAAATAGCCCCAAGCGCGACCCTAGTCCTGCTCGGAAAGCAGAAGATCTCATGGATATCGATACCGGTGATGAGGTCGCTGCCACCAGTGCCAACGACGCGCCTGATGGTGGTAATCATGGTGGTAGTGATAGAACGCGCGGCCTCAAAAGATCGAATCCGGAAAATAACGTGAATGAAATTCTTGAGCACTCCGAACCAATTGCAAAACGGCGTCGCACCGATTCCCCGACCCCCGCAACCGACGAGCGAATCCCAGCGCCGGTCATTGCATCTCCGCTAGACATTCGCAAAAAATTGACGGAGGCTGCAGCCACAGGCGACTTGGATAGACTGAAAGATCTGATGCCTCTGGCCCAGTCAACTGATCAGACGGATAACGATTGGAATCTTATTTATATTGCTGCCGGAAATGACGAGTTGGCCGTATTGAAATGGCTGTGCGACCGAACGAAGGACTTTACAAATACAAGCGAGAAAGGCTATCGGGTACTGCAAATTGCTGCAAAAAATGGAAGCCTCGATGTTGTCAAATGGCTAGTCGAAAAAGGTTTCGACCTACAACATCGTGATGAAGAAGGTAGAAATTTGCTTGATCTGGCCGCAATACACGGGAATATGGAACTTATCGAATGGCTGCACAGCCAGGGTTGCGCAATAGATCAAGAAACTCCCGTCTCTAAAGACCTATTAAATTGTGCGGCTAGAAGTGGTCAGCTCGAACTATTGAAATGGCTCGCAGAACATGGCCGCGACATAGACTTTCGCGACTCCGTCGGAGGTGACTTATTAATACTGGCGGCTGATTATGGACACCCGGAAATTGTTCAATGGCTCATTGAGCAAGGCTGTGACGTCAATTATTCTAACGATTACAATCAGACCGCCTTGAATTGGGCAATCATTTCAGGACATCTTGACATTGTTCGATTGCTCTTGGAAAAAGGAGCACGTATAGATGAAGCTGCAGACGACGAAGGGAATCTGCCAATCAACGTCGCCATCCGAGCGACCTCTCGAGAGAACAGTCTAGAGATCATCGAGTTTCTGCTGCCTCGGTCAGATATCTTCAAACGCTCCCCATCGGGCCAAACCCCCTTCGAGTTCGCTGGAAAGGAGAATAAGGCTAGGTCAATCATACCGCTGATACTTGCAAGCTTGGATCACCCCAAAGGAAATGACTTGCGCGAGCAAGCCCTTGCACACGCCACCGACCCTCTTGTTCGGGATCTTTTGATTCAGCCGGCTCTGTTGACCGGAAAACCACTAAAAAACAGCCAACTCAAGGCAGGTGATAATGTCGTTATCGAGAGCGAATTTGTACGGAAAGAATTTATCAAGAAATGTCAGGCATTGACCGCGCTTAGAACACATCTCGGTTCACCCCAAGGCCTGACTGCAATGCAAGCAGCAGCGGCTAATGTGGGTATCCTGGCTAACCTAGCCGATTGGAAGCTTCTAAGTTATCCGGGTAATATTTTTCATGGTGATATTTCGAACTTTAAAGAAGATCCCAGTCGCAAACAGAAATTTAAAGATTTGCTCGAAAAATATAATAAATTCACAAGCGATGACATCAGCCTGCTTAGCGAGCAAGCCTATCAATGGGAAGAGATTCACCTTGTTCCTGTTATAGAGAATCTTTTCGAAACTTGTTTGCGCCATGCATTAGACGACTACCCGCAAAGAGAAATCGAGACCAAACTGACGGCGAAAGGTATTTACCAACCGTTAGCACATCGCGTTGCCACCGCTTGGCAAAAGACTTGGGTGTCACTCGCGGAGGTCGCCACACCCTTCCTGCAACCTCCCGCCAGCACAACGACCTTCGAGAGCTGGGAAAACGAATCTCTTGCCGACCTAGATCCCACAACCGGACTGATCGCACTGACGCCCGACATAGTGAATAATAATATCGACAGATTCTCCGATACACCCGCTCACGCAAAACTTCTTCGAGCATTCCAAGCCAATTTGCGGTCAGAACTCGACGTTGTGGGAGGCAATCTTTTTCAGATTAATGATCCAGCTATGGAAACATCCAGCAAAAAGCTCTATGAGACCCTGATGTATCGTCAATTCCATATGCTCGCTCAGTTCTGGAGGGGTTAACATCAAGTTGCATGGAATTTAAAAAAGAGCGATCACGCCGCGCCCGCTTATTAGTCCTGAACCGCTGCATGGCTGGAAATAAGTATTGCACTGCCGAAAGTACAAATCAGATCACGGCATACCGCGTCAGGTGAACCACTCAAAGCATGACAATCGGCGTCTGGACATGTTGTTCCAAATCCGTACCTGATTCCTGTCGCCTCGCGGGGAGCAGGTGAGGTCAGAAAAAGCTGGGTGTTTTATTTGGGCCTGTCAATCTTCAACGATGGCCGCACAGATCCCGAGTACCGTCTGAATCGTTGCACGGCTTCTACGAACCCAGCCTGAAACCCTGATACCCCGCCTGCGTCTTCTCCTCAACAATCTTGCGATATTTCGCAAAACCGCCGGCATACGGCATGAATACCCGCGGCTTGCCAGGTACGTTCGCGCCGAGATACCAGGAATGCGTGGCGCTAGGCAGCAAGGTGGCATTCGCAGCCTGATTCACTTCCAGCACCCAGTCGTCGGCTGCCTTGTCGTCTGCCTCGATACGCTGCACGCCTCGCGCGCGCATGTGCGCGATGCAATCGGTGATCCAATCCACATGATGCTCAATGGCCGGCGGCATATTGCACAGCACGGAAGGGCTGCCGGGGCCGGTCACGGTAAACATGTTCGGGAAGCCCGGCACCTGTAGGCCCAGATAATTGCGCGGGCCGGCATGCCAGGCATCTCTGAGCTTGAGTGCTTTTCGGCCTTCAATATCGATCTTTAGCAGCGAGCCAGTCATCGCATCGAAACCTGTCGCGAAAACTATGATATCGAGCGGGTAGTCCTTTTCTGTCGTTTTGATCCCGGTGGTCGTAATGCGCTCAATGGGATACTTGCGAATATTCACCAGATCGACATGCGGCAGGTTGTAAGTCTCGAAGTAGTGTGAATCCACCGGCGGGCGTTTCGCTGCAAACGGATGATCGATATCGGCCAGCAGCTCTGCTGTGGTCTCATCTTTCACGATAGCGCGGATCTTGCGCCGAATGAAATCAGCGACCAGTTTGTTCGCGCGTGCATTGAGCAAGGTGTCAGAAAACTCAGCGCGGAAGGCCAGCCCGCCTTTGGCCCAGGCCGCTTCAAAGATCTGCTCGCGCTCGTCATCACTGACGTCGAACACTGAGCGGCTCTTGATGTAGAAAGGGTGTGCATTGGTGTTCGAATTCATGATTACATGAATATCGTTCGCATGCTCTTTAGCGTAGCGCTTGAATTCTTCGGTGAGCGGCGCATTGCGGGCAGGGATGCTGTAGTTTGCCGTACGCTGAAATACTGTCAGGTACTTGGCTTGCGCAGCGATCACCGGTATCGCCTGTATACCCGTCGATCCGGTACCAACGACACCGACGTGCTTGCCATTGAAATCTACACCTTCGTGCGGCCATTGCCCGGTGTGATACCAGTCCCCGCCGAAATCATTGAGTCCATCAATATTCGGCACATTGGCCGACGACAAACATCCAACCGCGGTAATGAAGTAGGTGCAGCGGAGGGTCTCGCCCCCCTCGGTCGTCACCGTCCAGCGATTGGCAGCTTCGTCGTAACGCGCAGATTGAACGCGTGTGTTCAGCTGAATATCGCGGCGTAGATCAAACCGATCAGCAACATGATTCAGGTAGCGCAGAACCTCGGACTGCTCGGGATACCGTTCGGTCCAGTTCCACTCCGACAGCAACTCTTTGGAAAAGTAATAGGAATACGAATGACTCTCCGAATCGCAGCGCGCACCGGGATAGCGGTTCCAATACCAGGTGCCGCCGACACCATCGGCCGCTTCCAGTACCCGGGTCTTGAGTCCCAGTTTGTCGCGCAGAGAAAGAAGTTGATACATGCCGGAGAAACCAGCGCCGATGATTACCGCATCATAGTGAGTTGTCGCATTTGAGATCTTTTGCATCAGCGTCTTTTGATCATGTATTTTAGATTTTTCGATAACTGGCAATCAGATCTTTCTGCTGATCACAAAGAGAATTTGCAGCCCACCTGCCCCAGCTTGCCAAATTCGGCGTGCACTGCGTCGCCGGGCTGCACCTTGACTGGTACCCGGCAAGTGCCCGTCGTCACGAATTGACCGGCCTTCATTGTCACGCCTATTGATGACAGCTCGTTCACGATCCAGGTGAGTGCCACACGTGGATCGCCGAGCACGTTGCGGCCGTAGCCAGAATCGATCACTTCGCTATTTAGCGTCACGGTGATGGACTGATTCAGGTAATCAAAATCTTTCCAATCCGTGGCGGAAGGGCCCAGGATGAACAGACAGGCACAGGCATTGTCGGCGATCAGCTGCGCAGTGCCGACCTTTACGAAGTCTTCATAGCGCGAATCCGGCACTTCGATCGATGGATGCACAGAGGCGACCGCGGCTAACACGTCGTCCACCGTGTACTCGGCCGCGCGGGGCGGCAGATCCTGGGCGAAGCGGAACGCGAACTCGATCTCGGCAACGTGCATCAGATTGTCTTTCAGCGACACAGTTGCGCCAACCGGCAGGAGGCGGTCTTGGTAGATGCGGCCAGCGAGCGGCCCATCGACATTGATATGGCGCTGACCATCAACGCTGGTAGCGGCGATCTTCCAGCCGGATACGGTTTGGCCATTGATCTGCTCGAACGCCTGCTGCACCGCATAGCCGTCGCGGCGAGTCGAGGGGCGGATATTTTCTGGCAGCGCAGCAAAGCGGCCTCTGCTGGTCCAGAGCCCGTGCAGGGTGCGCGCGGCTTCCAGTTGAGCTGAAGTCGGTTCAATCGGGGGATATGCGGAGGTGCTCATATTGCCTGGTCCTGTTTTTGTTTTAGTAATGGCTGGATCTTACCCGGCGCTGGGCGGCCAAGGGGCTTTGTAATACAAAAAGAGATCTTCACACAAATTCTCAAGCAGCGGCAAACCGGTTAAGCTGGCAGCGTAGGGAGCGCTGAGCCCTCTGCGCAGCTCCTGTAACAACCACCCCCCAAGGAGACGAGCATGCCTTCCATCTTCACCCCAGAGCAGCAGATCGCCTACGAGCGTGACGGCTATGTGCTGGTACGGTCACTGTTTGACCAGGAAGAAATCGCAATACTGCGCGGCGCGATTGAGACAGACCCCCAGCTACAGGCCAGCCTGTATGACCGGCATGATGCATCTGGTAAGTCCACGCGCATGGCCACCTGGAACCACCCGGGCGACAGCGTCTACGGACTGGCGGCCCGGTCGCATCGCGTGGTCGATACGATGGAATCGATGCTCGGGGGCGAGGTGTATCACTACCACTCGAAGCTGACCGCAAAAGAGCCTCTGGAAGGCGGCGCCTGGGAATGGCATCAGGACTATGGCTACTGGTATCACAACGGCTGCACTTTCCCCTACATGGCGAGCATGATGCTCGCGCTGGACAAGACCACTCGCGAGAATGGCTGTTTGCAGGTGATTCGTGGCTCGCATCATGCCGGGCGTGTCGATCATGGTGTGCTACCCGGTGAACAAGTGGGCGCCGACCCGCGGCGGGTTGAAGAGATGCTCAAAACCCTTGAACGGGTGTATTGCGAGATGGAACCCGGCGATGGCCTTTTCTTCCATGCGAACGTGATGCATCGGTCGGATCAGAATCGTTCGCCGAACCGTCGCTGGACGGTACTCTTCTGCTACAACGCGGCGCGTAACAATCCCTACCTAGAGCACCATCATCCGCAATACACGCCGCTTCATAAGGTCGATGACAACGCGATCAAGATGACCGGTGTGAAGTACTCGGAAAACTCACCAGATTATTTCCGCAAAAATTTTTCGAATCCACCCGAACTGAAAAAAACGATGTCGACACGCTGAACACAAAGACAAAACCGAGGAGAATTTGCTGCTATGAGCAACGACGATAAAAAGAACAAGCCTTTGCGCAGCACGGCCTGGTTTGGCAAGCCGGACAAAGATGGTTTTCTGCACCGCAGCTGGACCAAAGCGTCGGGCCATCCTCATGATCAATTTGATGGCCGTCCGGTGATAGGCATCTGCAACACCTTTTCTGATCTCACCTCATGCAACAGCCACTTCCGCACGTTGGCAGAATATGTCAAGCGCGGCGTTTACGAAGCCGGTGGTTTTCCGCTGGAATTCCCGGTGATGTCACTGGGCGAAGCGCAGTTGCGACCGACCGCGATGTTGTTTCGCAATCTGGCCAGCATGGACGTCGAAGAATCGATACGCGGTAATCCCATCGATGGCGTCGTGCTGCTGATGGGCTGCGACAAGACTACGCCGTCGCTGATGATGGGTGCAGCCAGCTGCAATCTGCCGACCATCGGCCTCTCGGGCGGCCCAATGTTGAATGGTAAATTCCGGGGAGAGGACATTGGCTCCGGCACCGGCGTTTGGATGATGTCGGAAATGGTGCGCGCGGGCCAAATGACGCAGGAGGAATTTATTGAAGCCGAATCCTGCATGAACCGCTCGCACGGCCATTGCATGACCATGGGTACAGCCTCGACGATGGCGAGCATGGTCGAGGCGCTGGGCATGGCCTTGCCGGAGAATGCGGCGATTCCTGCCGTCGATGGGCGTCGAAATCGTCTCGCGCAACTGACGGGCCGCCGCATCGTGCAAATGGTGAAGGACAATCTCACCATGGACAAGATCATGACCCGCGAGGCCTTCGAGAATGCGATCAAGGTGAATGCCGCGATCGGCGGATCGACGAATGCAGTAGTCCACCTGCTGGCCATGGCAGGACGCATGGGTGTACCGCTGACGCTGGAAGACTGGGACAAGCTGGCCAGTCAGTTACCCTGCCTGCTGAACCTGCAGCCTTCAGGCAAATATCTGATGGAAGATTTTTTCTATGCTGGCGGACTGCCGGCGCTGATGAGAGAAATTTCCAAGGAACTGCACCTCGACGCACTGACCGTGAATGGCAAGACCATTGGCGAGAACATCAAAGATGCGCCTTGCTACAACCGCGACGTGATCACGCCGATCGACAAGCCGTTCAAGCCCGCCGCTGGCATTGCGGTATTGAAGGGCAATCT
The DNA here is from genome assembly GCA_041174665.1 of Pseudomonadota bacterium. Taxonomy (GTDB): domain Bacteria; phylum Pseudomonadota; class Gammaproteobacteria; order Burkholderiales; family Burkholderiaceae_D; genus Pernthalerella. The sequence goes on along the minus strand of JBEDGK010000258.1, from coordinate 17,155 downwards.
CGCTCCGGACGGCGCAGTGATCAAGCCTTCGGCCTCATCGCCGCACTTGCTCAAGCATCGCGGCCGCGCGGTGGTGTTCGAGAGCACTGAGCACTTCCGCGAGCGGATTGAAGACGATAATCTCGATATCGATGAAAACTGCGTCATGGTCTTGAAGAACTGCGGCCCGGTCGGTTATCCCGGGATGGCCGAAGTTGGCAACATGGCGCTACCCAAAAAAGTGCTGAAGAAAGGGATTACCGACATGGTGCGCATTTCCGATGCCCGCATGAGCGGCACGGCCTATGGCACGGTCGTGCTACATGTGTCGCCCGAGGCGAGTATCGGCGGGCCGCTGGCACTGGTGAGGGATGGCGATATAGTGGAGCTGGATGTGCCAGGTCGACGATTGCATCTGGATGTCAGCGACGAGGAGCTCGCGCGCCGCAAGGTGGTGTGGCAACCTCCAGAAAAACCTGCGCGCGGCTACGTAAAGCTCTATGTCGAGCATGTGCAGCAGGCGCATCTGGGCGCAGACCTGGATTTTCTGGTCGGTGGCAGCGGCGCGGAGGTGCCGCGCGAGTCACATTGAGGCAAGTGCCTCGGTACGGGGCTACCGCTACAATAGGGGCGTCTACCCGCGAGGGTGGCGCCTTTTTTGTTATTGAGACGATCCCCGTACAAAATAGAGCAACAACATCATGTCGAATTCCATCGCTCCTTTCATACGCCTGCATCCGCAGGATGATGTTCTGATCGCCCGTCAGCAGCTGGTCGGCGGGACCGCCGTTGAAAATATTACTGTGAAAGGCCTGGTACCGGCAGGCCACAAGGTCGCGGTTCGCGATATCACGACGGGGCAACCAATACGCCGTTACAACCAGATCATCGGTTTCGCCAGCAAACCGATACAGGCGGGCGAGCATGTCCATGTGCACAACTGCACGATCGGCGACGAGAAAGGTGGCTTCGAGCGCGATTACGCTTTCTGCGCTGACGTGCAGCCTGAGAAGCCGCGCAAGCACCGCGAGTTCCTGGGCTACACGCGCAAGAATGGACAAGTCGCAACCCGTAACTACATCGGTGTGCTATCCAGCGTGAACTGCTCAGCGACCGTCGCGCGAGGCATCGCCGATTTTTTTTCGCGGCGAATGAACCCGGGCGCGCTCAAAGATTTTCCGCAAATCGATGGTGTGGTCGCACTCACGCACGGCACTGGCTGCGGCATGGATACCACCGGTCCCGGCATGCAGCTGCTGCGCCGCACGCTGGCCGGTTATGCGACGCATGCGAACTTTGCCGGCGTGCTGGTCATCGGTTTGGGATGTGAGAGCAACCAGCTGGCGGCCTGGCTGGATCACAGTCACTTGGCGGAAGGCCCGCTGCTGCGGACCTTCAATATTCAGGACAGCGGCGGTACCGCAAGGACCATCGAGAAAGGCATCGCACTGATCAAAGACATGCTGCCGATCGCGAATGACTGTTCGCGTGTGTCGTGTGATGTGTCGCACCTGACCGTGGGACTGCAATGCGGTGGCTCGGATGGTTACTCGGGCATCAGCGCCAATCCTGCGCTAGGGGTGGCGGTCGATCTGCTGGTCGAGCATGGCGGTACTGCGATCTTGTCGGAGACACCGGAGATCTATGGCGCCGAACACCTGCTGACGCGCCGCGCGATCAGCAAAGAGGTCGGAGAAAAACTGGTGCATCGCATACGCTGGTGGGAACACTACACTGCGGTGAATGAAGGCGAGATGGATAACAACCCCTCACCGGGCAACAAAGCCGGGGGACTGACGACCATCCTCGAAAAATCGTTGGGCGCAGTCGCCAAGGGGGGCACCAGTGCACTGCGCGCCGTCTATGAGTATGCGGAACGGGTGACAGAGCATGGCTTCGTCTATATGGACACGCCGGGTTATGATCCGGTGAGTGCCACTGGCCAAGTGGCCGGCGGTGCCAAACTGATCTGCTTTACCACGGGTCGTGGCAGCGCCTATGGATGCGCGCCCTCACCCTCGCTCAAATTGTCGACCAACTCTGCACTCTGGCAGCGCCAGCAGGATGACATTGATATCAACTGCGGCGAGATCATCGATGGCAGCAGCAGCTTGCAGCAGATGGGCGAGCGTATCTTCGAGCTCATGATCCAGACCGCCTCAGGCCAGTCAAGCAAGAGCGAACAGCATGGCTACGGACAGAACGAGTTCGTACCCTGGCAAGTCGGCGCAGTGATGTAAGGGAGGACTTCGCATGGAGGCGCTCACGACACTGATCGTCTGTCTGTCCGGTTGCGGGCCCGCTGTGTCCCGCGATGATGAATTGGGCAGATTGGCAGGAAGTTACACGCAACTGTGCGCGGAAATGCAGTACCTCAAGCAAAACCACTGCCCGGAGTTGCAAATACCTGTGATGCTGCAGTGCGTGAATGAGGTGGAAAGTGCCCTCAGCCTGAAGCGTGCCCGGGAATTTCGCGAGGGGCTGAAAGTACTAATGCAACGCTACCCCACCGACCTGCCGCCCCAAGTTCAGCAAAAGTACAACCGCGCGCTACCGGGCAATGAAAACGACGCGGCGAAATCTTGCCTGTGGCTGGCGCAGGAAAACAGCCGCCAACGTTTCCAGCAGCTGCAAACCATCCGCGGCCTGGAAAAGAGACGCGACTAGCACGGTTCAGGCCAAGCCTTTCTCTTCCCTCACCTGTGCGGCGATCGCCTCCACCTGCTCGTCGCTGATTCCCAGACGCTTCTTGAGTTCTTCGAGCTTGATACGCTCTTCATCGGTAACGATGCCATCGGCAAGCGCCTCGCGAATCTCCATCTCGTACATGACCGCGCGACGTTCGACCTGCGTGGTGTAGGCCGTCGCGACCACACCGGTGAGGATGGCCGCCAGTGCAATGCCGAGCACCTGAGTCAATACCACCAGCACGGTACCGAACAATGACTGTGGATCGGCATTACCCCAGCCCGAAATAATGGTGAGCAAATACCATTTCATCGTCGACGGGATGGAGGGAAAGACTTCAGGCTGCAGATGTCCTTCAGCGATGTAGATCAGCGAAGAGCACAACAGGCAAGAGATCATCAGCAGAAACAATGCCGAAGTAAAGGAATCTCGCTCGGCTTTGACTGCTTCAATCAGATCGGTGAGTGCGCTGTTGTACCTCGAGAGCTTGAAGATACGCATCAGCCTGAACAGTCGCAGGAAGCGCAGGTCAAGGCCGGGAAACAAAAGCTGCAGGTAGAAAGGTATAGTGCCGAAAAAATCGATGAATCCGTAGAAGCTGAAAATATACTCTTTGCGGCCGCGCCAGGCACCGCCCTCGTCGACGGAGTACTTCATTGCATAAGACCACACACGCAGCACATATTCGGCTGTAAAGATCATTACGCTCACCACATCGAAGATGTGGAAAAAGTCCGCATAAGCCTCATGTAGCTCTTGCACGGACTCGAGAATGATCGCGATCACATTCAGCACCACCACGGAGGCGATAAAAATCTCGCAGTAGCGTGCAGCTTTCTCCTCAACGGAGCCATCGAGGATCTTGTACAGACGTGTCTGGAAGGATTTCATCGATGTTGATTCAATGTGCGCTGTTGGGCAGTGTCCGTGATCGGGGTGAACCCATGAAATACCCGTATGGTTATTTAATGTTTCGGCTCTGTATTATTCAATAAATTTCCCGGACCGTAACCGAAAAATGTGACCCATACCGAGATTATTACGAAACCAATAACAGTAAGCTCAGCAAGCGCCGAAAAAGCTGACGTGTTTCTGACGAATATCCCCTGGAGGGGTACTCTATAGGTTCAGCTATACAGCGCCAGCAGCCATTGGAAACTTCATTTCATTAAAGACAATCCCCTTGGCCAGAATTAAGGGAAATAAGTTTCAAAAACTCCGGGCTTTCAATAAAATCATGGAGATGTGATGGACGCTTCTGCGCCCGGACTTGGTTTTTGACTCATTCATATACAGGGAATAGACATGGCAGTCGATAAAGACTACGGCAATCTGCTGGTCGGCAAAGGCGTGACGATCAATGGCGTCTTTCAGGTTCCTGGCGAGGCGTTCATCGATGGCAAGGCCGAGGGGGAGCTGACCGCAGATGCGATCAATGTGACCGCGAATGGTGTCGTGACCGGCAATGCCGTAGCCAGTCACGTGAAGGTAGCCGGACTGATGGAAAAATCAATCACTGCCAAGACCTCGCTGCTGGTTGAATCGACCGGCTCGGTTCGTGGCTCCATCACCTACTCTGATCTCGAGATCCGCAAGGGCGGCGAGGTGGAAGGAAATATCGTTATTCTTGGCAGCGGCGGCAAATAAGGGCTGCCTCCTCCCAGATAGTCATGACCACCGTCTCTCTGCGCCTGCCGGGGTGGCGCGGCGCGATAGAGCGCTTCGTGATGCACCCGTGGATACAGCATCTGCTGGTGGTGCTGATCGTTCTGAACGCGCTGATTCTAGGGCTGGAGACGGATCCCCGGATCCACGAATCGATAGGCCATTATCTAATCGCTATCGACCATGGGATCCTGGTAATCTTTGCTGCGGAACTGGTGCTGTTGATCGCAGCACGCGGGCTGCGGTTCTTCACTGATCCGTGGTGCGTGTTCGATTTCATCGTGGTTGGCATTGCGCTGATACCCGCGACGGACAGCTTGTCAGTGCTTCGTGCGCTGAGGGTCTTGCGGGTACTTCGCTTGATCAACAAGGTGGAGAGCATGCGCAAAGTGGTCAGCGGCTTGCTGTCCTCCCTACCCAGCCTGGGTTCGGTGTTCAGCCTGATAGTCATCATCTTCTACGTATCGTCGGTCATCGCCACCAACACGTTCGGCGCAGCATTTCCCGAGCTGTTCGGCGACATGTTCTTGAGCGCTTTCACGCTGTTTCAGGTGATGACGCTGGAGGGCTGGTCGGAGGAGATAGCACGGCCGGTGATGCAGGTATTCCCTTACGCATGGATCTTTTTCCTGCTGTTCATCCTGATCGCGACTTTCGTGATCGTGAATCTGTTCATCGCAGTGATCGTTGATTCAATGAACTCTTCGTCCAAGTCGGCCCATCCGCCGGTCACAGAATCGGAACTTAAGGCGCTGCGCAAAGAAATTGCCGAGCTGCGCCAGCTACTGATTGAGCAGAGACGAGCTGAACATTAGGTAATACGAGCAAAAAAAATGCCGCAGCGAGCTGCGGCATTTTTTTTGCTCGTATTATCTTTTTTTCAAACGCTCGATGTTCTGCCGGTTGAAGTGATTGGCCATCATGAAACCGACGCCAACAACCCAGATGACCAACAGAATTTGCCAGATCTTCATGCGACTCTCCCGATGATTTTGTAGTGGATCGTTCCCGATTTACTGTAGCCAGTCCACGCTGAACCTTGATTCCGCCTGCCGACTCAACCCTGCGAACCAACCCGGGAACGTGGGCTCTCTGTACGGCCCTCGTCCCCTATTATTGCCCAAATCTCGCGATCGGGTATCGGCGTGGCTGACCGCCACCGGTGCTAGTACAGCTGCAGAGCGTCTTTCAGAATCAGCCCGACGCGTCGGATGATTGTGAAAATGTCCCTGACCTATCGTGAATCGGCATGCACTGAGTAGCCGAAGTCCGGGACCTTGGGTCCCGGACTTCGAAGGACGACTATTTTCGTCCCACTTCCTGCAAACTCAATGCCGCCACCTGTGGCGACTCGGACTGGATGCTCGATACCTGAGCAGCGCTGCCATTGAGGAACTTCTTGACCCAAGTGGTATTCAGGGTCAGGGCCAGATGCACCGAAAACGACGCGACTGCGACCGCTCCGATGACGATGGGAATACCCACCGACGGCTTAACAACGCACCACATTTTTCCATAGATCATGTCTAGTCTCCCCTTCCCTTAGTGAAGCCAGGGTGAATAGATATACGCGAGCAGATGAGCGAATGCTGCAATCATCCCGAAAAGCTGCGTACCTTGGATCAGATGACGGTGTATTTCTTCTGATTCGGCCTCCGTTAAACCGGTCGGCCAAACTTTGTCTTTGTCAGACATCGTGACACCTCCTAGAAAGACATCGCTTACGACTGGATCCATCTCGACGCATCAGCGAGGACACGCAGAATGGCGTTGACCAACTATCGGTGTAATCGGTGTAAGGTCTTTATTACACTTCTAATTGTCCATGAATATTGACAATTTTTGGGACACTAGTCAACTAACCGGTCAGAAAAAATACCCCTTGAATGCAAAAATCCCCGGTATTCCGGGGATTTTGTTAGCAGATGCTTACTGTTTCATTTCGAAAAGGAAATCAGTCGGCTCTTCCGCAAAACGCCAGTATCTCGTCTGCGATCCGTTGCGGGGACTCTCGTTGAGGGAAATGCCCGAGCCCTTCCAAGACCACACGCTTGTAAGGCCCGTTGAACCAACGCTCTTTACCCGCCGAGCTGTGCACGGGGTTGACGCCATCCTCCACACCGTGCAGCACCAGCATCGGTGCGTCGAGTACAGGCAAGGGCTTGAGCGCGGCTTCGTCGGCATCATAGGCCGGGTCGCCCGCCACTAATCCCCAGCGATGACGGTAGGAAGTCAGCACGACGCTGACCCAGTCGGGATTGTCAAATGCTTTGGCGGTCGCCTCGAATTCTTCCTCGTCATACCAGCCCGGGGGCGCCCACGTGTCCCACATAATGCGGGCAAATCCGCGCCTGTCTTCCGCGAGTGATTTCGCGCCCAGTGGCGTATCCATGTACCAGTGGTACCAGTAGTTTTTTGCCTGCTGCAGAGAGATCGGCTGGCTGGGATCGTTGGTGCCATAACCCACAGACACCATCACAAGGTGCGAACCTATGCCGCGCACCAGAGCACCGGCGATCGCCACCGCTCTCGCACCCCAATCGTGCCCAACCAGCACGGGCCGGTCGAGCTTCAGCATCTGGACAAATTCAACGAGATCGCGTCCCAGCGCCGCCAGCTGACCGCTGCGCGGCGTATCGGCGGACAAAAATCGCGTGCCAGCATATCCGCGCACCGATGGCGCGATGACTCGATATCCAGCGCTCGCCAGCAATGGCGCGGTGGTGAACCAAGTGCGGACTGAGTCTGGCCAGCCATGGACCAGCACGGCCGTGCGTTGGCCTTCAGGATTCCACTCGAGATATTCGATCTCGAGACGCGAGGTGTTTACTGAGTGCGCCGTGTATGTGCTCATGATGTCGCCGAAGCGCAGATGCGCCGGAAAAAAATGGACAAGGGGTGCGCGAGGTTTTCGTGCGCTGCTCGCGACTATAGCCTCAAGCAAAGCCGGCGGCTATTTGCGGATCGTGAACCAGCGTTTGCAAACACTGCCTGAGTCGCTCAAAAGGTTTTAAATTTATTAATCGACGTCGGCTATCCGCCCTCATTTGCGTCTTTTGAGCGCATCCGGGTCGATTTCGCAGCTAAAAATTGCACACTTGTTTTGAATGATGAGTCGTTTGATGGCACAATTTCGAGCTTTGCTATTTATCTTCGAGAAGCGAGCGTTGTCGAACTTGCCACATCTTTCGACGCGCGGGCTCGGTCTTGTAGAGCCGGCTGTGGTGCGTGGATCAAGAACTCTATCCTGGATAAATACGACTTAAAAAATGCAAGGATTACATCTCACCGCCGATCTGGCTGGATGCCGACAAAACCTGTCGCTGATGACAGATGTCGACATGCTGCGCAGCACCTGCCTGAATCTCGTTGAGGCCTCTGGCCTCACCGTGGTGGGAGAACTGTTCCATGCCTTCCCCGGCCTCACCGAGGGCGAGAGCGGCGGTATCACTGGGACTGTGCTTCTGGCGGAATCGCATCTGGCTCTGCACACTTGGCCTGAACAACAAGCGGTAACGCTGGATGTCTACGTGTGTAACTTCTCTACGGATAACAGCAACAAGGCGACGCAATTGCTGGATTCGCTGATCGGTCTGTTCAATCCTGAAGATGCAAACCGACAAAGCCTGCTGCGAGGAGAGGTCGGTCGTGCGCACTCGGGCGCTGATGCGGCGATGGGCCATGAATACCTGAACAAAAATAGCTCCTACGCCTATCGGCTTGGACCGCTGCTACATCGTGAACAGTCTCAGTACCAGCTAATCGAGGTGCATGAATCGCCGCAATTCGGCAAGCTGTTCCGGCTGGATGGCGACTACATGACCTCCGAAGGTGAAGAATTCTTTTACCACGAGGCTCTGGTGCATCCTGCCGCGCTGTCGCATGGCAATGTTCGCACGGCCCTGATCCTTGGCGGCGGTGACGGCGGCTCCGCAGAAGAATTACTGAAGTATCCGAGCGTTGAGCGTATCGTACTGGCAGAGCTGGACGAGGCGGTCGTTCGTATTTCGCGCGAATTTTTCGGCAATATCCACAAAGGCGCGCTGGACGATGCGCGGGTCGATATCCGTATCGGTGACGGGCTGGCCTATGTGCGCAACAGCAGCGAGCGTTTCGATCTCGTCCTACTCGATCTGACTGATCCCGACACGCCAGCATCACAGCTCTACACAGCAGAGTTTTTTGCATCTGTTAAGCGCTTGCTGAATCCTGGCGGGGCGATGGTGCTTCACACCGGCACGCCAGTATTCGCGCCCGAGGTCGTCACAGCTATTTACAAGAGCCTCACCGCGCACTTCGGGGTGGTCGCGCCATATGGGCTTTACATACCGCTGTACGGCGCCTACTGGTCAATGGCGGTCTGCGGTGAGCAGCTTGATCCCCGCCAGATTACCGCGCCTGACATCGCGCAGCGTCTTCAGTCCTCCGGCCTTGGCAAGCTCGGCTACTACAACGAGGCGACTCATCAGGGATTGTTCGCCCTGCCCGGATATTTCAGGGACCTTCTGCTGTGAAGCACGCAAGGGAAAGCCGGGCTGGTCTCTGCCGGCTCACCTTGATCACGATCAAAACCGTGTTGAGTCATGAGGAAAATCGAGCCCGAGAGCGTGGGCTTGGCTTGGCATCGCGGGAATAATTAACATAATATCAACTATGCCGGGCTATCTCTGGTTTTCCCCGGCACGACGGATCAAGTCGGCGACATCAGGTTCCGCCAGCGTTCACCAGGAAAACCAGTAGCAAACCAGATTCAACCCATGAGCAGCCTGAAAGAAAAGCTATACGACCACTTGGTCAACGAAGTGTATTGCAAACTGGGCGTGTCCGAGATTCACGGCATCGGCGTATTCGCACTACGAGAGATACCTGCTGGCACCGCTCCGCTGAAGAGCATGGTCACTAGCAGAGAAATCAAGTTTTCACGGACCGAGATGAAAAATGTCCCCAGCAGCGTGCGCAAGCATCTGGCGATGTTCTGCCTGGTCGAGAAAGGCCGGGTGTTCGCTCCGGAGATAGGCATGAATGCCGTCAACCTGTCGGTGTACCTTAACCACTCGAGGCAGCCAAACCTGAAATTCGACGACAAAGATGTTCTGCGCGCGATTAGGGCGATTCCGAAAGGCGAAGAGCTGACAATCGATTATGACGAGAGCTTCGACGACCAGCATGACTTCAGCGATGATGAGGATGAAGATTTCTCGGGCTCGGATGTCGATCCGAAAATCGGCGTCCCGGGGCAGCGAGGAAAGACCCAATAAAAAATGCCCCGGAATTCCGGGGCATTTTTTATCCTGCTGCAGAGACTGGCTCTCAGGCGGCGGCGTTCTTGAGCTCGACCGCTGGAGCGCCGTTGCGATAAATCTGATTGAGCTCCTCCGGCTTGAAATCGATCTTCAGCGGTGAGGTCGGATCCTGCGCCAGTGGATGCTCGGGTTCGACCAGAGCCAATGCGTAAATTGGCTCGTAGTCGGTAACGAAAAGCGCTTTGTAACCGTAGTCATCTACCGGGCCCAGGTTGTAATAGCGCAAGCCATTGTCGCGAGCCCAGCGACAGGCCAGCAGACAGGCAAAAATACCGGGTGACTTGTTCTTGAAGTCGCGGTTCCACTGGCAGAAGCTGCCATACAGCTGATTGTATTTCGGCAGAATCACCGAGACATCGGTCAGTACCAGCACGCCGTCAGGCGACACCACGCGGATAACCAGCACATCCAGCGTTCGGATGTAGTCGACAAAACCTGCGACCTCTTCATCGGCGATGTAGCATTTTTCAAAATGCTCACCACCCATCTCAAAGATGTCATCTGCGCTCAGGTCCTTGCCCGGAATACGATCCATGGTGATCGTGAAGTTCCGGTATTGCTTGTCATATTCCTTGAATTTACGCACCCGGCGCTCTTCGTTCCAGAAATCCTCGGACAAGCAATCGACCATGCCATATTTGTCGTTGATGGGAACACCAAACGAGCTGTCGGGCGGCAGCGCATACACCACGAAGGGGCGAGGGGCCATCGCCAGCATCTCTTCGCTGACGTCGATGTAGGGGCAAAGCGCGTCCCAGCGCGTGGTGTAGTAAAGGATCTCTTCGTGATAGCTCTCGACGCAGAGATTTCTGGCAGTCCAGCTCTGGCAGCCGACATGCATGACCTTCTGCGGAGCCCTCGCCTGCTTAACTTCGCGCAGCCTGTACAGAGAACCGTTCATTTTAGTTTTCCTTGGAAAAAGGTTGAAACGGAAGCTTTTTGAGATCGAAATAATCGGAGTCGATCGCGAAATTGTTCTTCAAAAATCCGCTGTCAGTCTTTTCCAGTCTGGCCAGTTCTTTCGAGCAGTCGGCCAGGTGCCTGGATGCCTCGCTGTCTGAATCCTTCAGCTGCCGAACATATTCGGGCATGAGCGGGCAGTCGGTATCGTAAGAAAACTCACGACGCTGCGGATTATAGGCGAGCGGGTAGAGCTTGCAACTGAACGGTTTGGTGTCTCCGAGCGTGCAGCCGGAAGGCCCAAGGTGGCGGCAGTGGGTCTCGATGCAGACGCTGCCGAGAGACTGGCGCTCTTTGTTGGTGAGCGAAATCTCGAGGGGAGGATAGCCCTCCTCCACGAAGCAGCATCGTCGGCATTCGGCGCAATGATCAAAAGGCATGCGCGACCCTGTTTGAGTGACCGTGTATTGGCAGCATAGGCTCCAGACGGATTTACCCGGGCGTTCAGCACCTTGCGGGGACACTCACAAAATGGTCTTAACGCTCATCAGTCCTGAGGCATTGAGCCCAGCTGACGGCATTTTGTGAAGGCCTCCAAGCGACAAATTTTGCCCGGCATTGTCATTTCGGCGTAAAGATAACCCAATATTCGGCGAGATTCCAAACATATTTTTTAATTTTTTCCCTCATCGGCTCCATTTTTTGGTTCGAATACTTCGCTTCGAGATACCTCGCGCTTGCGCTGCTCTCGCCTCACATCACGTATCTGATGCAGTGCGAACAGGATCACGACAATAAAAATGCCTAGTTCGATCCACATGCCCATGGCTTCATCCTTATATAAATCTTTCAAAAAACAAGGCGATAGCCTCTGCTGCTGAGAATGATTCTACCCAACTATGCCCGATTCGTTTTCATGCACGCAAGTGGTGCCCGATGCCTCGCGCGATCGAATGAGAATTCTGCTTGGTGGAGTCTGTTTCAGGCTCTCACCCATCAAGACGGTTCAATTTTTATATCTCGTTCGGTGTCGCGCCAGTCGTCATAAAATGCAGTTCAGGATCGATCAATGCATCCTCGACGCAGCTTTTTCACCCCCCTTTATCCGAAACAGCAATGGACTCTCCCCTGAAAAGCGATGTGATGGTGCTCGGCGCGGGCATCGTGGGTGTGACGCTGGCGCTCAAGCTGCAGGACCAAGGACATCAGGTGACGATCGTCGATCGCAGTGAGCCAGGAGCCGCGACGAGCTTCGGCAACGCCGGTTTGATCGAGCGCTCATCGGTATTCCCATATGCGTTCCCGCGTGACCTGCGCACCCTGATCGCCTATGCATTGCAGCGCAAACCCGCCGCGCACTATCACTGGCGGACGCTGCCCTCGCTGTTGCCTTGGCTGGGATCCTATTGGCGCCATTCTTCACCCCGGCATTACCCTCACGCCATCGCTGGCGCGCTTCCGCTCATTGAGCACAGCTGGAGCGAGCACGAGCCGCTGATCCATGCAGCCGGTGCCGCCTCGCTGGTGAACCATCATGGATGGATCAAGGTCTGGCGCTCGGAGGAGAGCGAGTTTGCCAGTCTGCAGCAGGCGGAACAAAGTCGGGGCTATGGGCTGAATGTTCGGGTATTGTCACGCGCCGAGTTGCATGAAAAAGAACCCTCGCTTGCATCAGCGCTCGGAGGCGGCGTGATCTATCCGGACTCGCGCCAGATTCAAGATCCACAAGACCTCACCATGGCCTACGTGCGACTGTTCGGGCAACGAGGCGGCCGATTGCTGAGAGGCGATGCGCGCAGTCTCAAAGAGGACAAAGGCAGCTGGCACGTGCAAACGCAGAATGGCTCAGCGCGCGCGACGCACGTTGTGGTCGCGCTGGGCCCTTGGGGAGAAGAATTGGCGAGAAGCCTTGGCTACCGGTTGAAGATGGGCGTCAAGCGCGGCTATCACATGCACTTTGGCTGCCCGGCATCCCCACTGACGCATGTGATCGTCGATGTGGATCACGGCTACGCGCTGGCGCCAATGAAAAAAGGCATCCGTCTGACAACCGGCGCCGAGTTCACGCATCGCGATGCCCGGCCAACGCCAGTGCAGCTCAACACGCTCGAGCCCATTGCGCGTGAACTGCACCCTCTGGGCGACCGGCTGGATGCGGCGCCATGGATGGGATCACGTCCGTGCACCGCTGACATGCTGCCTGTGATCGGGCCGGCGCCGGCGCACAAGGGGCTGTGGTTCTGTTTTGGTCATGCGCATCACGGGCTGACGCAGGCAGCCTCCAGTGGCCGTCTACTGGCCGAGATGATCAGCGGGCGCGAGACCTATGCAGACCCGGCGCCGTATCGGATTGATCGGTTCTGAGTACGGATTCCGATTGCTCTCAGTTTGCTTTCTCCATCGATTGGACAACGAACTGGCCATTCTTCTTTGCCGGCACGAACCTCACCTTGTCGCCCACACTGAAGGATGTCAGCAGCGATGGGTCTTCCACACGAAAGACCATGGTCATTGCGCCCATATTGAACTTCGTGAGCGCTTCATGCCTTAGAGTGATCTTGCCGTTGTCTACGTCGATCCTGCGGATCTCACCATGGACTTTCTCGGAGACTTGCGCATTCGCTGTGCCGCCCCCTCCCTCGTGGTGGTCAGCCCACGCTGGCAGCACTGCACATAGCAGAGGGCAAGTAATCACTAACGCGGAGATTCCGCGCTGGCTGGCCGATCTGGATTTTTTTTGATGGTTCATTGTGCTCTCCTCTCTGATTGATGTCGTTCAACGATGTCCGTCATGGCCCTTGGGTTTGCGTGCCTTGAGCTCCATGGTGTCCTTGGGCTCGGCGGGCATCGACTGCCCTCCTGCTGAGGTGTTACTTGGCGCTTCGGGCAGACTGCCGGTCCACTCCCATGCTTGCGTCCCCGGCGGGTGTGGGTACCAGCCAGGGTCGCTGTAATCACCCGGCTTCTGTTCTCGACGTACCTTTACCACGGTGAACATGCCACCCATTTCGACACTGCCGAATGGGCCTTCGCCGGTCATCATCGGCAGCGTGTTATCGGGTAGGGGCATGCTCATCTCTGCCATCTCCCCCATGCCATGCTCGCCCATGGCCATATAGTCGGGTATCAGCTGGCTGATCTTCTCGGCGATACCGCGCTGGTCAACACCGATCATCGTAGGTACCTGATGGCCCATCGCATTCATGGTGTGGTGCGACTTATGACAGTGCAGCGACCAATCACCCGGCTCGGTCGCGTCGAACTCCAGTGCGCGCATCTGCCCGACACCGATATCGACTGTCACTTCCGGCCAGCGTGACGCGGGTGGCGTCCAGCCACCATCGGTGCCTGTGACGACGACTTCATGACCATGCAGATGGACCGGATGGTTTGTCATCGTCAGATTGCCGATACGCAGACGTACTCGGTCACCCTGCCGCACGTGTATCGAATCAATACCCGGAAACACACGGCTGTTGAATCCCCACAGGTTGAAATCCAGCATGGTGTTCACCTTGGGTGTGGCGCTACCTGGCTCGATATCGAAATTGTTGAGCAGGAAAACAAAGTCTCTGTCCACGCGCATGAAGTCCGGGTTCCTCGGATGCGTGACCCAAAAGCCATACATGCCCATCGCCATCTGCACCATTTCATCTGCATGCGGGTGATACATGAAAGTCCCCGCACGTTGCGCGACGAACTCATAGACGAAGGTCTTGCCTGCGTCTATGGCAGGCTGGGTCAGACCCGAGACGCCATCCATGCCATTCGGCAGACGCTGCCCGTGCCAGTGGATACTGGTCTTCTCCCGCAGGCGATTGGTGACGAAGATGCGCACACGATCGCCTTCGACGACTTCAATCGTGGGTCCGGGTGATTGGCCGTTGTAGCCCCAGAGTCTGGCCTTCATGCCGGGGGCCAGCTCGCGCTCCACGGGCTCTGCCACCAGATGGAACTCTTTGACGCCCCGGTTCATCCGCCACGGCAGCGACCAGCCGTTGAGCGTGACCACGGGATGAAATGGCCGTCCTGTCGCGGGCAGTCTGGGCAGCTGCGTCGCAGTACCCGGCGCAACGACAGCCTCGGGCAGCGACGCGGCACCCGCTCGGCTGATGACAGCCGCCCCCAGCGCGAGCATGCCTGCGCCGGAGACAAATTCTCTTCTCGATACCATAATGATGTCCTCTCTCAGTGCGCGGCCGCAGGGACGGCGCTTGCGGGTACGCCACCTATAGCGGCCGGCGTGGGCAGCAGCAAACTGCCACCATGAATCACAAATTGCAGATCGGTGTCAGCAACCCAGAATTCGCGCTGGGCATCGATGGCGGCATTGACGCTGGCAATCTGCGACCGGGCATCGGCAAGCAGCTCAAATACGCTGCTGAGCATGCCGTTGTAACGCAGCAGGACTTCGTCTGACACTCGCTTTTTGGCAGGCACGATCTCATCCCTGTACTGGCGCGCGATCTGATGACTGCTTTGGTATGCGGAGTGAAGTTCGCGCACCTCCGATCGCGCCTGCACGGCAATGTCAGCCGTACGCTGCAGCGAGCGCAGGTAAATCGCCTCGGCGCGCCGCACCCGCGCCGTTCCCCAATCAAACAGCGGCAAGGACAGCTCGACCTCGTAGCCATCGGCGCGCGGTGATCCGTTCGTGCTCTTGTTCTGGTAGCCGGCCTCCAGCACATTCACAAAACGTGTGGCGCGCGTCAGGCCGAGTGATTTCGCGGTGCTCTCAGTCTCAAACTTCGCCGCCTGCACATCGAGACGCTGCGCGAGCGCATGCGATTCAATACGGTCTGAAGATTCCAGGATGGCCGGAATATCGGGCAGACGATCCGGCAGCTTCAACAACGCATGTTCATCGGACAGGCCGAGCAAGCGCACCAGTCTTTCGCGTGACACTCGCGCGGCATGACTGGCGCGTACCAACTGCGCAGCCACCTCCGCTCGGAATGCCTGCTCGCGGGCCTGCTCCAGCTTGCCCCAGTTGCCGACCGCCGCCATGCGTTGCGCCAACTCGGCGCTGGCCTGCGCTGCGAGATCGACCTGCTGCAAATAACGCAACGACTGCTGCGCGGCGACCGCCTGAAAGTAAGCGCGTCGCGCATCAGTAGCGGTACGTACCGCCTGTAACGCGGTCTGCAGCTGGACCTGACCGAAACGCCTTTCCTCGATCGCGCGTCGCATCGGCATGGTCAAGAGTCCCGTCAGGTCAAACAAAATGGCGCGCTCGAATTCGGTATCGCTGCTGCCCGACAGACGGCCAAATGAAAACCCCGGGTTCCGTAATCGTCCTGCCTGCACAAGGTCGGCCTCGGCAATGCCAAGATCAGCCAAAGCGACTTGCAATCGCTTGTTGTTCAGCAAAGCGATCTCGGTCGCGCGGTCCGGTGTCAGCGGCGAGGACAATAGCTGAGCCAGCCGCTCTTCGCGCGTGTCTGGTTTCACAAGCTGTACCGGGTGCCCGGTTCGCTCCTCACTGAGCGAAGACACCCGCCCGATGCCGCCGTCGGCAGAAAATCCTGCACAAGCAGACAGCATTAGAGCGATGCATGAATGAGCGGTCATGCCAGCCGCTCGGTAAAGTCGAGTCATGATGAAGCCTCCGAATTCGTACCTGCGCGCGCAATGCACGCGCGTGTGCCAACCCATAAAAGTCAGCCCGGTGGAGCGACAAGAATCAGAAGCAGCGAGGAGGTCGCTCGGGGCCGTCTGGAACAAAGCAAGACAGCTTGTCGGAGATGGAAGAAAAGAGCACGCTGGCTACAACCATCTGGGCCGTGTGCGGCCAGATCAGCGGGGGTGCGGCTGCGCCCGCAAGGCAGCATTTTGCGCAATTGTCGCAAGCCTTCGCTGAGGAAGCGTGCGGTGCATGATGATTCGTGTTCTTGATCACCGGCTCGGTAGCTGATGAGGCAGGATTGCGAGCCGAGTGGTGGTGCTCAGCGTGTGATGCCTGTTCCTGTGAATCGTCGGCATGCTGAGCCTCGGTGACGACCGCCCTGTTAGTGTCAGTCTCCATGCCTTTCGCAACACCAGCGGGTCTGCAAGCAGCCATGCTGACCGCGCGTGCGTAGGCCAGCGACGCCTGCAGCGGCAGCGCCAAGCTTAACAACACAACGATGAGCATGCGCATGGAAGATGACATCGCTTGAACGTATCACAGGGCCAAACCCAGGAAAAGGTCACCAAATCAAAAAACTCAGAAATCCCGAATGGGTAGGGGGCTGAGAACTCAAGGGTATTACTCAAGTACTCAGGGCATTAGTCCAGATCAGCAGCAAATACCGACTCCAGCGTGTCGGCCGAAAGAACGGCTTCAATCCAGCCATCCAGCGTATTTTCATCGGCTCGCGCGAGGTATTCATGTGCCCAGGGAGGCAGCTCGCCAAATCGCAGCACCAAAAGCTTTGTGAGTGCTTGCCCCTTGCCAGCGGACAGCCCCTGCTGCATTCCCTTCTGAATTCCCTTCTGCATGCCCGCCTGCATACCCTCTTCTTTCGCCAGGTGCTCTATCGACGTGATGTAAACCATCTTCGATTCCTCCTCCAGTGTGTTCAGATCCTGCCTTAACTGAGCCTGCAAATCCTTGGGCTTCGCATCATCCAGTCAATCAC
>JBEDGK010000257.1:0-5696 GCA_041174665.1 Pseudomonadota bacterium | reverse complement strand
CGAAGGGCCTTCTGATCTGCGCGGCATGCACGACGCCGACGGACCGAAGTTTGGCGCAGGATCGCATCGTGATGAAGGTCCCTCCGACCCGCGCGGACTACGCGACGCAGAAGGCGACGCCGATCTGAGGGAGATGGGGGATGGCGAAGGGCTGATTGACACGCGCGCCGCGCTGGACGCGGTAGGCCTCTCCGAAAAGCATCTGCACAACGATGCGGACGGTCCCGCCGACCCGCGCGCACTGCAGGACGCGGATGGCCCTTCGAGCACCTCCGCCATGCACGACGCAAGCGCGCGTGCAGAAGCGAAGGCATGGGAGGACGCCGAGGGATCCACCGATGCGCGTGCACTGGAAGATGCGGAGGGCCCGGCGGATCGGCGAGCGCTGGAGGATGGCGAAGGGCCCGCCAATCGGCGCGAGATGAAGGACGCAGACATGCCCGACAGCGAACATTCGCTGGGCGAGCATGAATTCGGCGGCGATGAACATGCGGTATCTGCAGACGCAACCGCGCAAGCAAAGGAAATCGACCACCGCACCAGCGACGAGTTGGTCGAAGACATCTTGCATGAAAAGGTTGAGGAAGCTGAGCTCACACCCTGGGCCTTGTCGGTGCATCTGGAGCAACGAATCGCCAAGGTGAATGAAATGAGGGAAATCGCCAAGGCAAGGCTCGAGGCCCTTGAGGCCTCGTCCAAGAAACTGGAAAAAAGACTGTCATCAATATGAGCGACGAAGACAAAGACAAGCCTGAGGGTGACGATGGCTTCACCCCTGCCCCACCTCCTCCGCAACTGAGCGAGGAAGAAGCCGGCATGGCGTCCGCCGCCGAGGCAACTGCCGACCTCGGTGAACATACCGATGGCACGGCCCTGCCTGAAGGCTCGATCCACGTGCCACAGGATACGGCCAAGCGTGCGCTCGAAGCCGTGCAGATACTGGTCGAGAACAACCGCTCGGCTTCGCAGCAGCTCGAGTCGCTGATGAGCATCGTGCTCGACGCCGCCGAAGTCGCGAACCGCTCCGCGTCTCATGTCACCACCACGGGTGGCCAGCTCAACAAGGCTGCCGAGAAACTGATCGATGGTGCGCAAAAGACTTCCAACCAATCCAAGATCGTGCTGGCCTTGGCTGCCGCCGTGCTGGTGGGCTGCGGCGGTACGTTCAGTTTCATCGCAGTGCAGTTGCAGTCCAAAGTCGAGCAACTCGATGAGATGATGCTGGCGGTCGGCAAACGCGCTGTGGATCTCAAACGCCGTATGGAATCGATGGACGATATCCATACCCAGCTGACCGAGTTGAACCTGAAACAGGAAAACACGCAGTCCGTCCAGCAGGCAATCGAAGACAAGATTGCTGCCATCATGGAGCTTGCCAAGGGAGGAGCACCGAAAAAGGCAGCCGAGCCCGCGCCGACGACGACCAAGCCGGCTGAGCCAACCAAACAATCCGAGAAACCGGAGAAAGCAGAAAAAACGGACAAGACGGAAAAAGCCGAAAAGCCTGCGAAGCCCGAAAAAACAGAAGCCGCCAAGAAGGCCGATGCCGAGGCGGCCGAAAAGAAAGCTGAGGCCGCCAAAGCACGGGCCGATGCCGCCAAGGCTGAAGCGGCACGCGCCGAAGCTGCCAACAAGGCACTACTCCAGCAACTGGCTGGTCTTGACGCGCTGCTCAAGGAACAATCAAAGTCCGTCAAAGACCTCAACGGTCAGGTCAGCAACCTGAACGGTTCGGTGCAATATGTCGAGGCACTGAAAAAAGAAGTCGAGACCCTCTCCAAACAGCAGGCGCAGCAAGAGAAGCAGCGCGCGCTGGAAGCTGAGCGAGCCGCACAGGAACTGGCCGCTGCCAATGCGCGTCGCGAGCGCGAACTGAAAGAAAAAGAGCGTGAGCTGGCTCGTGAGCGCGATCGAGCCAAAGAGCGCGAGGCGGCGAAAGAACGTGAACTCGCCCGCGAGCGTGAAGCGGCGGCGGCTCGTGAGCGTGAAGCTGCAGTAGCCCGCGAACGCGAACTGGCAAAAGAGCGCGAGAAAGAAGCCAAAGCCAAGGAACGTACCGTCGCCTACAATCGCGAGCAATCACGTCCAACGGGTAATGTAGGAAATGAGGTACCAGCTTATAGCAAGCCGTCGGTGGCCAAGCCTGAATAAGCGCCAGGCTGGCAGACTATCCCTCGAGGATAGTCTGCCGGAGACAACACAACATCACTGGCGCTGAAGAAAATAAGTCAGCATCATGGTCACCTCAACGTGACCGTTAACTAGTGCGCACTCAAACGCACCCCGACCCTTGTTGTTACGAGCTGTTGCCTGCTCTTTGGCTGAATCCATCAACAACAGCATCGCAACTATCTCTGCGTGGCCTTTTTCAGCAGCATGCATCAGCGCGTTTTTGCCATCGTTATCTCTGGTCAGTGCTTGCTGCTCACCGCTTTTCATATTGATCAGCAAATCAACGATATCTGGATGTCTGAGACCGGCACTGAGCATCAAGGCATTCATGCCATCTCTATTCTGCACAGCCACCTGATCATCTGCTGAATCCATTTTCAAGAGTTCTTTAATTACATCATAGTAACGACCACTGATTGCAGAAATTAATGCATTATTTCCCACTCTGTTGACCGCCAAGGCCTGCTCGTCTCCGGAATCCATTTTTCTGAGTAATTCGACCACCTTCACCGCTCCTTTACTCGCTGCACGCATCAAGGCATTCATGCCGCGAGAATCTGTCTTCTTCACCATCGCCTCTGCCGATGCCAATGTCAGCAACTCTCTCA
Source organism: Pseudomonadota bacterium (assembly GCA_041174665.1). Taxonomy (GTDB): domain Bacteria; phylum Pseudomonadota; class Gammaproteobacteria; order Burkholderiales; family Burkholderiaceae_D; genus Pernthalerella. The sequence continues at coordinate 2,916 of JBEDGK010000257.1, read as the reverse complement.
CCACCTCGGGATGATTATTGGATGAAGCAGCCATCAATGCGTTTGCGCCAGTATGCTTCAAAACTGATCGGGTTTGCTGTTCGATAGATTTCAGTTTTTTTAGCGCTTTCACAACTTCGACATGACCGTTACCGGAGGCATGTAGCAAAGCATTTGCGCCCGTACTATCTTCTGTCAGGGCCTGTTTATCAGCTGAATCCATTTGCAATAGAGTGATCACTTTCTCTAGATTACCCAAATGTGCCGCCTGGGCAAGCTCACGTCCTATTTCAGCAATATCATTAAACCAATATGTTTTACTTACGCCAGGATCTGATCCAGGCTTCCGGGATGGTTTGTTCCTACTCAATTTCACAGCATTTTTTGCAGAATTGTCAGCTTGCTTTTCATTTTCATTAAAATTTAAACTGAATGTCTGAAGTACATTCAGAAATCCTGAGGGAATGGTTTTCAGAATCCCAGATTTTGAATATTTTTCTTTGATTAATTCTCGCAATTTTTCAAGCTCAGGATTTGAAAACCGTGACAAAAAGACTTTCAATGCTTCTATCTCCTGACTGCCAACCACCATCGTCTCATCGAATACCTGAATGAGTATTTCATTCAGATTTCTCTTACCTCCGGCATCCATGATCAAGCGTACTGCCGCGGCTTTACCCGTGCTGATTGCATAAAACAGCGCTGAGCGTGCCTTGCTACCCTTGCCTTCCGTGGACATTGCCAGCACTGGCTGCGCCTTCAGCAGCTCCTCCAGACGCTTCTGCTCTGGCGCCGACAACGGTCCTTCTTTTTTCAGTAACTGAAACCATTCCTGATCTGGCGCCAACTTGGCTCGCTTATTACTGCCAGTTGTAGCGGTCGCTGGTTTTTTCTGTTTGGATTCTGTTGAGATTGATGTTTTATTTGGATGCGATGGGTGCTTATCTGGCATATCTTCGGTAACGGCCGTGCCATTGTTCCTAGCCACGACCTTAGGCTCTGTGGAGGGCAGAATTCTGATGTCTTTCCTCGATGCCTTGGCTACCCGGACAGGTTGCTGCCATTCGACGGCAGGTAGGTTGTTGAGCTCCCCGGATTTTTTTGTGGTGGTTACGGAGATCGTTGAAGCACTGGTCGAGGTGGTGGTCACCGAAGCTGGCTGTACCAGACGCGTCATCCCGACCGGCAGCCTCTCCTTCGTTGGCTCAGTCAGATTCGCGGTCGTCAGCTTTTTGACTGGTGTCGTGACAGGCTCGAGCCGCCGTTCAGGCTCTGGCAATGCAACAACTGGCATTTCGCCAAGCTGTAGCTGCTCAACCGCCTTGCGCAGGTCATCGACATTTATCATTTTCCCCTGCATCTTCGGTAGCATGGACCCAAGCAGCTCCTGGTTACCCACAATCCATTCCTCATCCATTGTGATGAAGGTCAAAGCAGCCTTTAGGTAGGAAAGGAGGTCATCTTTGTAGGATCCGATTTCAAACAAGGTTTGCATTAAGCTAGACAAGGAGTCTCGAACATCAGGAAATTCTCGTAGAGCTTCTGGTTCATTCAAGCAGTAGACAATCGCTCGCATCAACATGGATTGCGCCTGCGGATTCCAACTCGATAAATTCTTGGGTTCTGGTTTTTCGAGCAGCGAGATCATCAGATCGTAAACTGTCTGCGCGTGGCCAAGGTGGCGCATATGAAAATGATGCAAGGCGCCAAGCGTGGCAGAAATACTGTCTTTAGATGTCATGTCCGGCAGTATTCCCAGCAGGGCTGAAGTGAGGCTGTTTACTGCGTCATTCAGCAAGACTACGGAATGACTACGTGTCCGATCCATCGCTTTTACGAAGCTGAACAAATTTGCGATGCTCTGCTCCACCTTGTCGCCTCTTGAAAATTCCTTAGCTCGCAAAGAAATCTGACCCAGCATGCGTGAGCAAATCTGCTCGTAGGCATTTCTGTCTTTTACAAACGACGTTCCACTATGCTGTTCAATTTCGAATACTGTTCGCAAAAAGTTACAGCAATTACTTAGACGCTGACCGTTTCGTTCTGCCAGATCTTTATCCGTTATACGCTGCATGTACCGGCACAGCTGACTTACCAGCGTCTGTACTCGCTGATCTTCCGGCTGCAAGATACCCGCTCCAAGACAATCCTTGATCGCATTACCGATATTAGTGACCACAGCACCTTCGACAGGCGCTACAGCGAGCGTCCGCTGATGGTTATTTGCGTCTGTTTTCCATAGCTTGAATTCACTCAGCGCCGTCCCATTCGCTAATCCAAGCATCAGATCATTCAATAGTGTTTTGTGCTCTTCTATATTGATCAGCGAGTATTTCATCGCTGTGGAAATTTGCACCATGCATTTTCCGATCTGACGAGTGTCAAGTGACGCAACAAGCGTCGACGGTCCAGCCTGTTCGCCATCACCGGCGACCCAGGTATGCATGATCTGCAGCGCCTTCTCGTAGGTTTGGCGCAGGATGTGGCTATCTGCAGAAAGAATGCCTTGCTTGAGGCATCGTGATAACCAGTTAAGGACATTGATCAGCTGGGAGCTATCCCAGCTTTTTTCAAACATTTGTACTCCACTAGCATGTGACAGCAGGCTTTCAGTCACGCTACGCAGCAAAGGCCGGGATTTGTGAAAATCTGATTTAGATAGCAGCGAGTTGCTCAACGATTCCCCGGTAATGACCGACAGACCATTGAACAGCAAGTGAACATCATCGGCATTGAGACTGGCGATGGAAAATTTATCCGCCTCGATATCCGCCGAAAATTTCCTCAGAAAATTGAAAAGACTACTGGAAAGCGCATCCAGCGTCGCGGAGGAGTGCGTTCGAAGATAGCCAATATCTCCGCGCTTTTCGGCTTGTTTGAGGTCGACGAATAGCTGGATCAGAAGATCAATATCCAGCTCTTAATCCGCGCTGATAC
>JBEDGK010000256.1:0-6129 GCA_041174665.1 Pseudomonadota bacterium | reverse complement strand
CTGCTATATCGTATACGGCAAGAAGCGCATGATCCACACCATAAATTGTGATGGTCGGATTGAATAGTACTCTAGACACCGTTCCGTCCGAGACAGTAGTCTCGGTTATTATGTTTATCTGATCACCTGGTCTGAGCCAATCGAAGTCAGGTACGTCAATGTCAAGCATACAAAAGAAATATGCGTTTTCGGATGCCGATCCATCGAAGGATGTAGCCGTAACGCTTCGTTCGAATTCATTTATTTGATCGGCAAAGACACTCGCCATATCAGTATTGTTGTACTCAAATCGAAAAGTCGTCCGTATCTTTAGATCGTTTGGATCTTCAATGAAACTTAGATAAACCGTCCCCAAATCTAAAGTATGGTTCCCAGCTGATGACCGCCATTTCCAAATGTCTTCATCGAAGCTTGTCGCCGTCGTCGCAGCGAATAGCACTTCGACGGGATCGTACACCCCCGTAATTTTCATCTGCACATTGGCAGAATCTTCAAAGCGCGCCAAATTTCTGATGGTATAACTCAAAATGTCATACGCTATTTCGCCAGCCTTTAGCTTCTTTGTTGCCTCACCATTGGCGAGATAAGTGAACGTTCCATCTCGATATACACCGTCGAATATATATTCGCGGGCGTAGAATGTCCAGGTTCCATATTCTGTACGAATCTGGTAAAAGGAACCGACAGCATTGTTATCCTCTGAATCAATGGCAGTGATTTTCAAACCAAAAAAAACCGCAGCATCGCCTGAGAGTCCGTCTGCTGATTCTTTATCATTTCCGAGAAATCCCCCCGACACGGTAGTTCGGTCTATCTGACTGTCAGCAGTGATTGTATAAACGTCGTTTTGCGCAATTGGGCTACGGGGATTGGCGATGCTCATAAATTCTCCTTGTTCCGTGTAGTTAAGCGTATCGCCAGCTTGCAAGAGAGTTTTTTCGGTAGCAATAGTGCAAATGCGCTAGAAAAAATTTCTGAATGACTCATTCAGTACGCGTTCTATGGCACATGGCTTGCACACCAAGCGTTGGGGTTACAGCGGTATGTCGAAAAATTCGTTACCATCTTCCTGCCTTTACCTACCCATCGATCTGCCTGAAATTTCTCTACTCATGACCGCCACACTCTCCCTCATCGTTGCCGCCGAGCGACATCGTGGTATCGGCATACGCAACACCCTGCCATGGCGCCTCCCTGAAGACCTGGCTTTCTTCAAGCGCACTACCAGTGGCCACGCGATCATCATGGGCCGCAAAACCTTCGATTCGATTGGCAGACCCCTGCCCAACCGACGGAACATCGTGGTGACACGCAACCCAGCCTGGTCGCATCCCGGCGTCGAGTCTGCCCTGTCGCTGGCAGACGCCGTCAGGCTCGCGGGTGACGGCGAGGCTTTTGTGATCGGCGGCTCGCAGATTTACGCCGAGGCGCTGCCGCTGGCCTCGAAACTGGTGGTGACCGAAATCGACGCAGATTTCGAATGTGACGCCTTCTTTCCGGCGATTGACCCGGCTGTTTGGTCTGAGGTGTCTCGCGAAGCTCAGCATTCGGGCAGCTCAGGATTGAGTTATGCTTTTGTCATTTATCAGCGTCGCTGACCTCCGCTTGCCCCGCTTGCCCCGCTTGCTCAGTGGGTCGCATCCACATCGGGACTGATCATCCAGTCATCGCAAATAGGGTCTGCGCTTCCCCCCAAGCGCCTCCTTATCTGCGACAATCCCGCTTTCGTTTTTTACGGCCTCCGGCCAAGCCGGTGAGTCTCTGCAGGAGAACCCATGAAATTCCGCTTCCCGATCGTCATCATTGACGAAGACTTCCGCTCCGAAAATACCTCCGGTCTGGGTATTCGTGCGCTCGCGGATGCAATGGAAAAGGAGGGCATGGAGGTCCTGGGCGTGACCAGCTATGGCGACCTGTCGCAATTCGCGCAGCAGCAGTCGCGGGCGTCGGCTTTCATTCTGTCCATTGATGACGAGGAATTTGGCGGCGGAACCCCCGAGGAAACGGAAGAGGCGCTGAAATCGCTGCGCGCCTTTGTCGAAGAGATCCGTTACAAGAACGCCGAGATACCGCTGTATCTGTATGGCGAGACACGCACCTCGCGCCATATACCTAACGATATCCTGCGCGAGCTGCATGGCTTCATCCACATGTTCGAGGACACGCCGGAGTTCGTCGCTCGTCACATCATCCGTGAGGCACGCTCTTATCTGGATGGACTGGCGCCACCGTTCTTTCGGGCGATGGTGCATTACGCACAAGATGGCTCGTATTCATGGCACTGTCCCGGTCACTCCGGCGGCGTGGCGTTTCTCAAATCGCCGATCGGCCAGATGTTCCACCAATTCTTCGGTGAGAACATGCTGCGTGCCGACGTCTGCAATGCGGTTGAAGAGCTCGGTCAGTTGCTCGACCATACTGGGCCGGTAGCAGCTTCAGAGCGTAACGCGGCGCGTATCTTCAATGCCGATCACTGCTACTTTGTTACGAACGGCACCTCCACCTCCAACAAAATGGTCTGGCACTCGACCGTGGCACCGGGCGATATCGTGGTGGTCGATCGTAACTGCCACAAATCGGTGCTGCACTCGATCATCATGACGGGCGCGATCCCAGTATTCCTGATGCCGACCCGTAATCATCTGGGCATCATTGGCCCGATCCCGGTCGAGGAATTCAAGATGGAAAACATCATGAAGAAGATCGAGGCCAATCCCTTTGCCCGAGAAGCAAAAAACAAAAAGCCGCGCATTCTGACGATCACGCAATCCACCTATGACGGTGTGATCTACAACGTCGAGACCATCAAAGAAATGCTTGATGGCGAGATCGATACACTGCATTTTGATGAAGCCTGGTTGCCACATGCGAGTTTTCACGACTTCTACAAAGACATGCATGCGATCGGCAAGGACAGGCCACGCGCGCACCGATCACTGATTTTCTCCACCCAATCGACGCACAAGCTGCTGGCCGGACTATCACAAGCCTCGCAGATTCTGGTTCAGGAATCCGAGACCGTACAACTCGACCGCGACAGTTTCAATGAAGCTTATCTGATGCATATCTCCACCTCGCCACAGTACGCGATCATCGCCTCGTGCGACATCGCCGCCGCGATGATGGAGCCCCCCGGCGGCACGGCACTGGTCGAGGAAAGCATCATGGAAGCGCTGGACTTCCGCCGCGCAATGAAAAAGATCGACAAGGAATGGGGCCAGGACTGGTGGTTCCAGGTCTGGGGGCCCGAGGAATTCGCCGAGGAGGGCGTGGGTTCGCGCGATGACTGGATGATCAATGGCAAGGACCAGTGGCATGGGTTCGGCAAGATCGCCTCCGGTTTCAACATGCTCGACCCAATCAAGGCCACCATTGTGACGCCGGGCCTCGCGATGGACGGTCAGTTCGGGGAGACTGGTATTCCGGCATCCATCGTCACCAAGTACCTCGCCGAGCATGGCGTCATTGTCGAGAAAGCCGGTCTGTACTCTTTCTTCATCATGTTCACCATCGGCATCACCAAGGGCCGCTGGAACACGCTGCTGACTGCGCTGCAGCAGTTCAAAGACGATTACGACAAAAACCAGCCGATGTGGCGCATCCTGCCCGAGTTCACCGCTGCGAACCCGCGCTATGAGCGCATCGGCCTGCGCAACCTTTGTCAGCAGATCCACGACATGTACAAGTCGCATGATGTGGCGCGGCTGACCACCGAGATGTACCTGTCCGACATGCAGCCGGCCATGAAGCCCTCGGACGCTTTTGCCAAGATGGCGCATCGCGAGATAGAACGCGTCGCCATTGATCGCCTTGAAGGGCGCGTCACGGCAATCCTGCTGACACCCTACCCGCCGGGTATCCCGCTACTGATTCCGGGAGAACGCTTTAACAAGACCATCGTCGATTACCTGAAATTCGCGCGGGACTTCAACGAGAAATTCCCAGGCTTCGAGACCGATGTCCACGGTCTGGTGAAGATGGAGGTGAATGGCGTGCAAGGGTATTACGTCGATTGTGTGCTGCAGTGACGCGCCTGCTGCCGAAGTAAAAACGGGGAGCGGATGCTCCCCGTTTTTTCATTCAAACTTCATGTTTCATATTTCATGTTTCATGTCTTGGGCAAGGTCACGCCACGCTGCCCCTGATACTTGCCGCCGCGGTCCTTGTACGAGGTCTCGCAGACCTCGTCGCTTTCAAAGAACAGTACCTGAGCGCAGCCCTCGCCTGCATAAATCTTCGCCGGCAGCGGCGTTGTGTTGGAAAATTCCAGCGTCACATAACCTTCCCACTCTGGCTCGAACGGCGTGACATTCACGATGATGCCGCAGCGCGCATAGGTCGATTTACCCAGGCAGATCGTCAGCACATTGCGCGGAATGCGGAAATACTCAATCGTGCGTGCCAGCGCGAAGGAATTCGGCGGGATAATACAGACATCGCTTTTCAGATCAACGAAGGAGTTTTCATCGAAATTCTTTGGATCGACGATGGTGCTATTGATATTCGTGAAGATCTTGAATTCATCCGCGCAACGGATATCGTAGCCGTAGGAGGAAGTCCCATAGGACACAATACGCTGGCCATTGGCCTGCCGCACCTGCCCCGCTTCGAAAGGCTCGATCATGCCGTGCTGCTCGGCCATGCGGCGTATCCATTTATCGGATTTTATGGTCATCTTGGCAAACTCGGTAGGTAAATACAGCCCGAATTTTACGCGAAGCCGCCCATCAAAGTCGGATTGGATGCCATCGTCCTTACCTGACGACCCAGTTCATTCTGCACTTGCTGGGAGAGATTGTGGTTCAGGTTAATCACCAATAGTTTCCTGATCGACGTTTCCGCCGAGTTGAATACCTGCGCCAGCGCATTCATGTCTTGCGCATCGGCGTTCGAACCCAACCGAGCGATGCACGCATCGACATCGTCCATCAGTTTTTTTTCATGCTCACTGCTGGGCAGGTTGACAGTCTTTTTTGACTTGTCCTCGACCGGCAAGCCAAAGTCATCGATCGGCGAGGGCTCGATGAATGTCTTCACGATCATCCTTGCACGCTCCGGTGTCGGATCAGCTTTGAAATCACTGACCGCTTCCAGGAAATCCAGATTCTCTCCCTGGCCGATCGCATGAGCAAATGAAGCGAGCAGCTGATATTCCGCAGGTTTGTTCTGTCGCTCTGCAAGAAAGCTCTCGGCACGCGGCATCTTCGTGCCGAACCTGCCCATCAGGCGCTGGACCAGCCGACTGATATCGGCAAACTTCTTGTCAGGCTCGGGATCGCTTTTCGTCTGCCGAGCCGCACTTGTGCGGCTCGGCTGGACCCTTTGCCAAGCCCGGCTCGCCGGCGATTTGACTGGCTGAGGAAGACATCCCATCGCTTGCCGGACCGGCTCTGATGCGTACTGCCGTTTCCGCGGAAGTGCGCCCGCCTCGGCAGCCAACGACTCAAGACGCTCCGCGCTGAGCCCAGGCTTTGCCGACAGTACCCTGATGCCGGATTTCGCCAGCATCTTACGAATCCTTTGCTGGAAATCCTGGGTACTGAACGCCACACAGCGGCCAGCGGAGGATGAAATGCTCATAGAGAATTTAACTCTGGCAGATGCTGAAAAATTGACTCGGCACGTCCTTGCCAGTATAGCCACCTGCATCTTTCAGAAATTTCCTGAGCGTGACATAGTACGACGCTAATGCACTGGCACCCGCAGCGTTGACGCCACTGCTCTGTGCGACATGGGAAACAGCACGCAGTGCAGACGGTCAGTAAACCTTGCTCTCATCTTTTTTGCCAGATCGCCAAACAGCGCCGGTCAACGCTGCATGCTTTCCCACACCTTTTGTAATCGCTTGGCGGACACCGGCATCGGCGTTCGTAATTCCTGTGCGAACAAGGACACCCGCAGCTCTTCGAGCAACCATCGGTATTCCTGCATCTTCGGATCGCCGCGCGCCCCGCCTTTCTGTACCCGCTGCCACGGGGCGGCAGCCTGCTGCCATTCCGCCATCAGACGGACGTCGCGCGAGGGATCAGTACGCAGCTTCTCGAGCCGCACCTGCACTGCTTTCAGATAACGGGGGAAATCCGCGAGCTGCGCATGCTCGGTGTCGCCCACGAAACGCTGATGTATCAG